>NZ_RHQO01000035.1:11522-53735 GCF_003935475.1 Pseudomonas sp. p99-361
GCGTAGCTCAGTTGGTAGAGCGCTGGATTGTGATTCCAGTTGTCGTGGGTTCGATTCCCATCGTCCACCCCATATTTTCGAAGGCGCCTCGATAGCATCTGGCGCCTTTGTTTTAAGCGTTACGCGGACGTGGTGAAATTGGTAGACACACTGGATTTAGGTTCCAGCGGCGCAAGCTGTAAGAGTTCGAGTCTCTTCGTCCGCACCATGTTTTTGTAAGGTTGTACTGTAACACCGCACTATGGTGGGCGTAGCTCAGTTGGTAGAGCGCTGGATTGTGATTCCAGTTGTCGTGGGTTCGATTCCCATCGTCCACCCCATATTTTAAAGAGGCGCCTTGGTCGTGAGATCAGGCGCCTTTTTTGTTTTCATTGCTCCGTCATGCGGGCACTGCACGGTTCAGCACAAAATCTTCGTGATTCCCCCCTTGCAATGCTCTGGTGGCAGCCCAATAAAAGCTGTTAGATTTCAGCCGGTTGAAGCGCCGGCCCCGTTGGCCGGCAGAGGAACAGCCCGATGATTGCAAAAGAAGCCCGTCAGGCCTTGGCGCTGCAGCGATTTGCCGACGCCAACCCGCAGCTGCTCGAGGAGATTCGCGAGCTGGATGCGCGCGAGCAGGCCCAGCAAATCGAGTGGGCGTTCGAAGATGCGGCCCAGGAGCAGGGGCTGCAGCCCTGGGAGCTGGCGCTGCAACTGATCGCCGAAAGCCCGGAACAGTTGCGGGCCATGCGCCTTGAAACGCACCGCGAGGTCGCCGAGGCGCTGGGTCTGGAGTGGGAAGAATACTGTCAGTTCAACGAAATCGACCCTGAATAAAGGCAGCGAATTCGCCACTGGCAGTTGTTTGACAAGTTATTACGGCTGCACTGCGCCATGGGCAGGGTGCCGCTCTTGATGAAGGAGGCCCGGCGGCACGCCGTGCGGGCCTTGAAAGCTAATCGACCGGCGTGGTTTCCCGTCGTCCCGTGTGGGGTGACTTCTGCCGCGCGACTCACTAGAATGCTTGCCCTTGATTCTGGAGTCGGGCTAACGCCGGCTAACGTCTGTGCAACGAGGAATATCCATGCAAGTTTCTGTTGAAAACACTTCCGCTCTCGAGCGCCGCATGACCATCGCCGTTCCGGCCGAGCGCGTCGAGAACGAAGTCAACAAGCGTCTGCAACAGACTGCCAAGCGCGCCAAGGTTGCCGGCTTCCGCCCAGGCAAGGTGCCAATGAGCGTGATCCGTCAGCGCTTCGAAGCCGATGCACGCCAGGAGGCGTTCGGTGATCTGGTCCAGGCTTCCTTCTATGAGGCCATCGTTGAGCAGAAGCTGAACCCTGCTGGTGCCCCATCCGTCGAACCCAAGTCGTTCGAAAAAGGCAAGGACCTGGAGTTCGTCGCCATCTTCGAAGTGTTCCCGGAGTTCACTGTTTCCGGCCTGGAGTCGATCAACGTCGAGCGCCTGAGCGCCGAAGTGGCCGACGCGGACCTGGACAACATGCTGGAAGTGCTGCGCAAGCAGAACACTCGCTTCGAGGCTGTCGAGCGCGCCGCGCAGAACGACGATCAGGTCAACATCGATTTCGTTGGCAAGGTCGACGGTGAAGCGTTCGCCGGTGGCTCTGCCAAAGGCACCCAGCTGGTACTGGGTTCCGGCCGCATGATCCCGGGCTTCGAAGACGGTCTGGTGGGCGCCAAGGCTGGCGAAGAGCGCGTTGTCAACGTGACCTTCCCAGAGGACTACCAGAACCTGGACCTGGCCGGCAAAGCCGCCGAGTTCACCATCACCGTCAACAGCGTTTCGGCCCCTGTGCTGCCTGAGCTGAACGAAGAGTTCTTCGCCCAGTTCGGTATCAAGGAATCGACCCTGGAAGGCTTCCGCGCCGAAGTTCGCAAGAACATGGAGCGTGAGCTGCGCCAGGCAATCAAGACCAAGGTGAAGAACCAGGTCATGGACGGTCTGCTGGCCGCCAACCCGATCGAAGCGCCGAAGGCCCTGCTGGAAAATGAAGTCAACCGTCTGCGCGTCCAGGCTGTTCAGCAGTTCGGTGGCAACATCAAGCCTGACCAGCTGCCTGCCGAGCTGTTCGAAGAACAAGCCAAGCGCCGCGTAGTGCTGGGCCTGATCGTCGCCGAAGTGGTCAAGCAGTTCGAGCTCAAGCCGGACGATGCCAAGGTTCGCGAGATGATCGAAGAAATGGCTTCGGCTTACCAGGAGCCTGAGCAGGTCATCGCTTGGTACTACAAGAACGACCAGCAAATGAACGAAGTGCGTTCGGTTGTGCTGGAAGAGCAAGTTGTAGATACTGTTCTGCAGAAAGCTACTGTGACCGACAAGTCGGTCTCGTACGAAGATGCCGTAAAACCAGCCCAGGCACCTGCCGAAGCTGAGTAATACGTTTTCTCTCGTAGGAAAACCCCACAAGCCAGCCTTCGAGCTGGCTTGTGCGTTATCAAGCCATGACTATTTGGGAGTGAGCGCAGGACATGTCCCGCAATTCTTATATTCAGCAGAGCTCTGACATCCAGGCCGCAGGCGGCCTGGTCCCGATGGTTATCGAGCAGTCCGCCCGTGGCGAGCGTGCGTACGACATCTATTCGCGCCTGTTGAAGGAGCGAGTGATTTTCCTGGTTGGCCCGGTTGAAGACTACATGGCCAACCTGGTCGTAGCGCAGATGCTGTTCCTCGAAGCGGAAAACCCGGACAAGGATATCCATCTCTACATCAACTCCCCGGGCGGCTCCGTCACCGCGGGCATGTCGATCTACGACACCATGCAGTTCATCAAGCCGGACGTCTCGACCATCTGCATCGGCCAGGCCTGCAGCATGGGCGCCTTCCTGCTGGCCGCAGGTGCCAAGGGCAAGCGTCACTGCCTGCCGAACTCGCGCGTGATGATTCACCAGCCGCTGGGCGGCTTCCAGGGCCAGGCGACCGATATCGAGATCCATGCCCAGGAAATCCTCAATATCAAGGCGCGCCTGAACGAGTTGCTGGCCTACCACACCGGCCAGGATCTGGAGACTATCAAGCGTGACACCGAACGTGACAACTTCATGAGCGCCTCGCGCGCAGCCGAGTATGGCCTGATCGACTCGGTCTACGACAAGCGGCAACTGGCCTCCTGAACCGGGGGGTCAGAGCAGGTGGGTGCGCAAAGCGCCCACCTGCGGACTTGAAAAAGCCCGCAATTGCCTTCATCTTGTGTTGCAAGCCTACCGGATTGGATCGATCGAATGACTGACACCCGTAACGGCGAGGACAGCGGCAAATTGCTCTATTGCTCCTTCTGCGGCAAAAGCCAGCACGAAGTGCGCAAATTGATTGCCGGGCCCTCGGTATTTATCTGCGACGAGTGCGTCGACCTGTGCAATGACATCATCCGTGAGGAGGTGCAGGAAGCCCAGGCCGAGAGCAGCGCGCACAAATTGCCTTCGCCGAAAGAAATCAGCGGCATCCTGGACCAGTACGTCATTGGTCAGGAGCGCGCGAAAAAGGTGCTGGCTGTAGCGGTGTACAACCACTACAAGCGCCTTAACCAGCGTGACAAGAAGGGTGACGAAGTCGAACTGGGCAAGAGCAACATCCTGCTCATCGGGCCTACTGGCTCGGGCAAGACCCTGCTCGCCGAAACCCTGGCACGCCTGTTGAACGTACCGTTCACCATTGCCGACGCCACCACCCTGACCGAGGCCGGTTATGTGGGTGAAGACGTCGAGAACATCATTCAGAAGCTGTTGCAGAAGTGCGACTACGACGTGGAAAAGGCCCAGATGGGCATTGTCTACATCGACGAAATCGACAAGATCTCGCGCAAGTCGGACAACCCGTCCATCACCCGTGACGTCTCGGGCGAGGGCGTGCAGCAGGCGCTGTTGAAGCTGATCGAAGGCACCGTGGCCTCGGTACCGCCGCAAGGGGGGCGCAAGCACCCGCAACAGGAGTTCCTGCAGGTTGACACCCGCAACATCCTGTTCATCTGCGGTGGCGCGTTCTCGGGCCTTGAAAAGGTCATCCAGAACCGTTCCACCAAAGGTGGCATTGGTTTCGGCGCTGAAGTGCGTAGCAAGGAAGAGGGCAAGAAGGTTGGCGAGTCCCTGCGTGAGGTCGAGCCGGACGATCTGGTCAAGTTTGGCCTGATTCCGGAGTTCGTCGGCCGCCTGCCGGTTCTGGCTACCTTGGACGAGTTGGACGAGGCTGCATTGGTGCAGATCCTCACCGAGCCGAAGAACGCCCTCACCAAGCAGTATGCAAAGCTGTTCGAGATGGAAAGCGTCGACCTGGAGTTCCGCAGCGATGCGCTCAAGGCCGTGGCACGCAGGGCTTTGGAGCGCAAAACCGGCGCCCGTGGCCTGCGTTCTATTCTCGAAGGCGTGCTGCTCGACACCATGTACGAGATTCCTTCGCAGAAGGATGTCAGCAAGGTGGTGATCGACGAGAGCGTCATCGACGGCACTTCGCAGCCGCTGATGATCTACGAGAACACTGAGCCGCAAGCCAAGGCTGCGCCAGACGCCTGATACAGGCAAAGGCCAGTTTGTGGTTGCAAGCATGAAGGGGCCTACGGGCCCCTTCATGCTTTTCCTGTGCTAATGCTTGTAATTTCCCAAGCCTGCCCCCACATTAGGTCCAAGCATCATTTCCACCGGTTTCCGGCCACAAGGCCGCTGTAGAGGCGAAATCATGAAGACCACCCTCGACTTGCCTCTTTTGCCATTGCGCGATGTCGTTGTATACCCGCACATGGTTATCCCGCTGTTTGTGGGGCGTGAAAAGTCCATAGAAGCCCTTGAGGCCGCGATGACGGGCGAAAAGCAGATCCTCCTGCTGGCCCAGAAAAACCCAGCCGATGATGACCCTGGCGAAGACGCCTTGTACCGTGTCGGTACTGTTGCCACCGTGCTGCAACTGTTGAAGCTGCCTGATGGCACCGTCAAGGTGCTGGTCGAAGGCGAACAGCGTGGCGCCGTCGAGCGCTTCACCGAAGTGGAAGGGCACATCCGTGCCGAAGTTTCGCTGATCGACGAAACCGACTCCGCCGAGCGCGAGTCGGAAGTTTTCGTGCGCACGCTACTGTCGCAGTTCGAGCAGTATGTGCAACTGGGTAAAAAAGTCCCTGCCGAAGTGCTGTCGTCGCTGAACAGCATCGAAGAGCCAGGGCGGCTGGTCGATACCATGGCTGCGCACATGGCCCTGAAGATCGAGCAGAAGCAGGAAATCCTCGAAATTGTCGACCTCACCGCCCGCGTGGAGCACGTGCTGGCACTGCTGGATGCCGAAATCGACCTGTTGCAGGTGGAAAAGCGCATTCGCGGTCGGGTCAAGAAGCAGATGGAGCGCAGCCAGCGCGAGTACTACCTGAATGAGCAGATGAAGGCCATTCAGAAAGAGCTCGGCGATGGTGACGAAGGCCACAACGAAGTCGAAGAGCTGAAAAAGCGCATCGAAGCTGCCGGCCTGCCCAAGGATGCCTTGACCAAGGCCCAGGCTGAGCTCAACAAGCTCAAGCAGATGTCGCCCATGTCAGCCGAAGCCACCGTGGTGCGCTCGTACCTCGACTGGCTGGTGCAGGTGCCGTGGAAGGCCCAGAGCAAAGTCCGCCTGGACCTGGCCAAGGCCGAGGAAATCCTTGATGCCGACCATTATGGCCTGGAAGAGGTCAAGGAGCGCATCCTCGAGTACCTCGCCGTACAGAAACGGGTGAAGAAAATCCGCGGTCCTGTGCTGTGCCTGGTAGGTCCACCCGGCGTCGGCAAGACCTCGCTCGCCGAATCGATCGCCACCGCCACCAACCGCAAGTTCGTGCGCATGGCACTGGGCGGGGTGCGTGACGAAGCCGAGATCCGTGGTCACCGTCGTACCTACATCGGTTCGATGCCGGGCCGCCTGATCCAGAAGATGACCAAGGTGGGCGTACGCAACCCGCTGTTCCTGCTCGATGAAATCGACAAGATGGGCAGCGACATGCGTGGCGACCCTGCCTCGGCGTTGCTCGAAGTGCTCGACCCGGAGCAGAACCACAACTTCAATGACCACTACCTGGAGGTCGACTACGACCTCTCGGACGTCATGTTCCTGTGCACCTCGAACTCGATGAACATTCCACCGGCGCTGCTGGACCGCATGGAGATCATCCGCCTGCCGGGGTACACCGAGGACGAGAAGATCAACATCGCCATCAAGTACCTGGTGCCCAAGCAGGTCAAGGCCAACGGCTTGAAGAAAGACGAGTTGGAGGTCGATGTCTCGGCGATTCGCGACATCATCCGCTTCTACACCCGTGAGGCCGGTGTGCGTGGCCTGGAGCGGCAGATCGCCAAGGTTTGCCGTAAAGTGGTCAAGGAACATACCGGGCAGAAGCAGGTCAAGGTCAAGGTGGCCAGCGAGCAGCTGGAGCACCTGCTGGGCGTGCGCAAGTTCCGCTACGGCCTGGCCGAGCAGCAAGACCAGATCGGCCAGGTTACCGGCCTGGCCTGGACCCAGGTGGGCGGCGAGTTGCTGACCATCGAAGCCGTGGTTATCCCGGGCAAGGGCCAACTGATCAAGACGGGCTCGCTGGGCGATGTCATGGTCGAATCGATCACTGCCGCGCAAACCGTGGTGCGCAGCCGCGCCCACAGCCTGGGTATAGCCGCCGGCTTCCACGAGAAGCACGACGTGCACATCCACATGCCCGAAGGGGCCACACCGAAAGACGGCCCGAGTGCCGGTATCGGCATGTGCACGGCGTTGGTCTCGGCCCTTACGCAGATCCCGGTGCGCGCTGATGTCGCCATGACGGGTGAAATCACCTTGCGCGGCCAGGTGCTGGCAATTGGCGGGTTGAAGGAAAAACTGCTGGCAGCACACCGGGGCGGTATCAAGACGGTCATCATTCCGGAGGAGAACGTTCGCGATCTGAAGGAAATTCCGGAAAATATCAAACAGGATCTGCAGATCAAACCCGTCAAATGGATTGACGAAGTCCTGCAAATTGCGCTGCAATACGCCCCGGAGCCCTTGCCAGATGTGGCTCCCGAGATCGTCGCGAAAGAAGAGAAGCGCGACAGCGATGCCAAGGAAAGAATCAGCACGCATTAGTGGTTTTTGGCTGGGAGGCTTTCCTTGACAGTTTTTTCGAGGCCTTGCTATAAAGCGGCTCGTTATTGTCAACAAGCCTCCCAACGTACGTTTCGTAAGCTTTCCATTACATACTTAGAAACAAACTCAATAGAGAAATAAGGGGACTTAGAGTGAACAAGTCGGAACTGATTGACGCTATCGCCGTATCGGCTGACATTTCCAAAGCTGCTGCAGGTAAGGCTCTGGACGCTGTGATCGACTCCGTAACCGGTGCCCTGAAAGCAGGCGACGACGTCGTTCTGGTTGGCTTCGGAACCTTCACGGTCAAAGAGCGCGCCGAGCGCACTGGCCGTAACCCACAAACCGGCAAGGCGATCAAGATTGCAGCCGCCAAGGTTCCAGGTTTCAAGGCAGGCAAAGGCCTGAAAGACGCCGTCAACTAAGTCGTCTTCAGCCGGACCCGGCCAGGCCTGGTCCGAGCACGCTGATGGCGGGGCGCAAACGTTCCCGCCTGACACGTTTGCTAAGCAAAGGCGCATCCTCGGATGCGCCTTTCTTTTATCAGGATTCTACCCACGCTCCGCGGTTGTCGACGCAGTGGTACAGCCGTTTCTGGGGGACGCATGCTGCAAAATATCAGGGACAATTCACAAGGTTGGATTGCCAAGTCCATCATCGGCCTAATCGTCGTGTTGATGGCGTTGACCGGTTTCGAAGCCATTTTTCAGGCCGCCACACATAGCCAGGACGCCGCCAAGGTAAACGGCCAGACCATCAGCCAGAACGAGCTGAGCCAGGCGGCCGACATGCAGCGCCGCCAGCTGATGCAACAGTTGGGCAAGGACTTCGACCCAGCGCTGCTGGATGAAAAACTGCTGCGTGAAGAGGCCCTCAAGGGCCTGATCAGCCGCAAGCTTTTGCTGCAGGGGGCTGAAGACGCCAAGTTCGCCTTCTCCGATGCCGCGCTGGATCAGGTGATCCTGCAAACGCCGGAGTTCCAGGTAGACGGTAAATTCAGCGCCGACCGCTTCGACCAGGTCATTCGCCAGATGGGTTATGGCCGCATGCAGTTCCGCGACATGCTGGCCGAGGAAATGCTCATCGGCCAGTTGCGCACCGGCCTGGCCGGCAGCAGCTTCGTCACCGACCAGCAAGTCGATGCCTTCGCCCGCCTCGAGAAGCAGACCCGCGACTTCGCCTCCCTGACCTTCAAGGCCGACCCGGCCGCGGTCAAGGTCAGCGACGCCGAGGTCAAGGCGCACTACGACCAGCACGCCAAGGAGTTCATGTCGCCTGACCAGGTGGTGATCGACTACATCGAGCTGAAAAAGTCTGCCTACTTCGACCAGGTCAAGGTGACCGACGAAGAGCTCAAGGCCCAGTACGAGAAAGAAATCGCCAACCTCGCCGAGCAACGCAACGCCGCGCACATCCTGATCGAAGTGAACGACAAGGTCAGCGACGCACAGGCCAAGGCCCGTGCTGAAGAGATCGAGCAGCGCCTGGCCAAGGGTGAGAACTTTGCCACCCTGGCCAAGGAGTTCTCCCAGGACCCGGGTTCGGCCGGCAACGGTGGTGACCTTGGTTTCGCCGGCCCGGGTGTGTATGACCCGGCCTTCGAAGAGGCGCTGTACAAGCTGCAGGATGGCCAGGTATCGGCGCCGGTGCGTACCCAGTTCGGTTACCACCTGATCAAGCTGTTGGGCGTACAGGCGCCAGAGGTGCCGAGCTTCGCCAGCCTGAAGGACAAGCTTACCCGTGACCTGAAGACCCCGCTGGTCGAGCAGCGTTACGTGGATGCCAGCAAGCAGCTGCAGGATGCTGCCTATGAGGCTTCCGACCTGGCCCAGCCGGCCCAGGACCTGAACCTCAAGGTCCACACCTCTGCACCATTCGGTCGCGAAGGCGGCGAAGGCATTACTGCCAACCGTTCGGTGGTGCAGGCTGCGTTTTCCGAAGAAGTACTCGACGAGGGGGCCAACAGTACCGCCATCGAGCTCGACCCGGAAACCACCGTGGTACTGCGCGTCAAGGAGCACCGCAAGCCTGAGCAACTGCCGCTGGAGGCAGTGGCCCAGAATATCCGCCAGCACCTGGCCAAGGAGAAGGCCACGGCCGAACTCAAGGCCAAGGCGGACAAGCTGATCGCCGGCCTGCGCGACGGTTCCATTGCTGCTGGCAGTGTGCATGAGGGCCAGGGCTGGAAAACCCACGAAGCCGTGACCCGCAGTGAGGAAGGCATCGATCCTGAGGAGCTGCAGGCGCTGTTCCGCCTGGCGAAACCGCAAGCCAAGGACAAGCCGGTGTATGGCAGCGTCGTGCTGCGTGACGGTAGCCTGGTGGTGCTGCAGCTCAAGGGCGTCAACGAAGGCACTACCGCCACCGACGAAGAGAAGCAGCAGATTCGCCGCTACCTCGCCTCGCGTGCCGGCCAGCAAGACTTCGCGGCCTACCGCAAGCAGCTGGAAGCCAATGCCGACATCACCCGTTACTGACGTGATCGCTGCATGACGAACGGGCCGCCTAGTGCGGCCCGTTCTGTTTCTGCTGCCTGCTCCGGCCTAGCGCTTCACCCCTTCATGATTATCCAGCGTGTCCCGCGCGATCTCGCGCCCCAGGGCAATCAGCTCGGGCGCCTTGTAGAATTCGAAGAACCGGCATACCCGTTTCGGCACGTTGATCAGCACATCCGGCGGATAGCCGGCGATCTTGTACTGCGCCAATGAGGTCTGCATGACCTCGAAACTCTGGTTGATCAAGTCCAGCAGCGAGGCTGGGCCCACGTTGTCGATGATGAACGAACCGGTAGCCGACTTCGGCGCGCCTTCGCGCTCTGGCGCAGCCGCCGGCTGCTGTGTGCCCGGGCTGGCGGCTTCGCTTTGCCATGGGTTGGGCTGTGCCAGCCCTTCAGCGACGATTTCCTGTTCGATGCGGATCAATTCTTCGGCCGGTTTGCGCCGGAAGGGCAAGTGTGCGCCCAATGAACTGAGCAAGGCATCGAAGCGCGTCTTGAACGCTGCCGGGCGTTCGATCACGGGCAGCTGGTACTGCTTCTGGTTGGTGGCGTTGAGGTTGACCGCGATGATCAGGTCGCAATGGCTGGACACCACCGGCACGATCGGCAGTGGGTTCAGGATACCGCCATCAACCAGCATGCGGTTGCCCTGCATTACCGGCGTAAACAGGCTGGGGATGGCCGCCGAGGCGCGCATGGCCTGGTGCAGGCAGCCCTCCTGAAACCATATCTCCTGCTGGTTGGTCAGGTCGGCGGCAACCGCCGTGTAGGGGATGCGCAGTTGCTCGATATTGATCTCGCCGACGATCTTGCGGATCTGCCCGAATACCTTGTCACCGCGAATGGCGCCTAGGCGAAAGCTGACATCCACCAGGCGCAGCACATCCAGATAATCGAGGCTCTCGATCCAGTTGCGGTACTCGTCCAGCTTGCCGGCGGCATAGATGCCACCGATGACTGCACCCATGGAGCAGCCAGCGATGCAGGCGATATCGTAACCCCGGCGCTCGATTTCCTCGATCACGCCTATGTGCGCATACCCTCGAGCCCCGCCCGAACCCAGTACCAGTGCCACGCGTTTACTCATCAACTTTCCCCGGCCAGTGCCATCATGCCCCTACAATGCACCCATCGTTGCCTCTGCTTCAATGTAGATTGTGTGCAGCTACTGTAGTAAAACCGCTTTGGCAAAGCCGGCCGGGCAGGGCACTTTTGAACTGCCGGGGCGTCGAAATGCCACCGTTTTTTTCCTTGAGGTATCACCGATGAAAGCCTGGATCTGCCTTCCCCTGATTGCTCTGGCCCTTGCCGGCTGCGCAGGCAAGACGGCCTACCGAGAAAGTTGTGCGACCCAGCTGGATGCCGCCTGGAAGGAGCTTGACCTGGCCAAGGCCGAAGGCTTTGCCGGCGCCGTGAGTTATTCCAAGGCTTTGTCGTTACTCACTGGTGCTAAAACCCAGCAGCAGTTCGAAGGTTATGAAAGCTGCACGCGCAAAGCCGAGAAGGCGCGCTTCTACATTCGTGAGTCCCGCGCCGGGCGTTGATCGAGGAGCGTTCCATGTCTGCCATGCTTGACTCCGTCGTTGCCCAGATACTGGCCTTGCAGGTGCGCCTGCTGGCGTGTCGCGAACGCCTGGCTGCCGATACCGACAGCGAGGCCCTGCATGACCTGCGTATTGCCGTACGGCGGCTACGCAGCCTGCTGCGGCCACTGAGGGGGCTGCCAGGGGTGGAGCAGCTGGAGGCCGCTGCAAGCGCGCTGGGGGCCCTGACCACGCCCTTGCGTGACCAGGAAGTATTGGCTGCGCAACTGATCGCTAGCGGTTACACCGAAGCTGGGCAACGCCGCATGCAAGGCCGCGGTAGTGCATACGCCAGCGTTGCCCGCAGCCAGCAGTTGGCCCGGGTGCTGGCGATTGCAGATGCCTTTCCACTGTTCCTGCGCGCAGCGGGCCGCGAAGGCTTGGCCAAGGCATTGGGCAAACGCGTCGACAAGCGCTTGGTCAAGCAGTGGCACAAACTGCAGCACGCCTTGCAGGACCCCAACCACGACCGTCACCGGCTACGTTTGTTGATCAAGCGTGCGCGCTATGGCGACGAGGCCTACCCGCAATTCCAGCATGCCAGCCAGAAACTGCAGCGTCTGCTGAAAAAAGCCCAGGCCGACCTGGGCGACTGGCACGATCGCTTGCAGTGGCTGCTACAGGCGCGCGACCACGCCGACCTGGCACCTTGCCAAGCCGTTTGGCAGCAGCAGTTGCAGGAGGCCGAGCAACGAGCCGATGTGACCTTGGCCGCGCTGGCCAAGGCCATTGCACGGCGCCAGCCCGGGAAATGACCGAAATAGGGGCTGTTCGCCCCGCGTTAGCTGGCTAGGATGGGCACACCCTTTTCGCCGCAGGCAGGAGCCGGTCCATGAATTTCAATCAACTGCTCGACGCCGTGCGGGCCAACCCCGACGCAGTCAGCATTCCGCCGACCTGGGCGCAAGGCCGAGCGGCATTTGGCGGCCTCATGGCGGCCCTTGTGTACGAGGCGATGCGCCTCAAGCTGTGTGACAACCGCCCAGCGCGCTCCCTGGCCATCACCTTCGTGGCCCCTGCAGCGGCAGACGTACCTATCCGCTTCGAGGTGGAGGTGCTGCGCGAGGGCAAGGCGGTCAGCACCTTGCTTGGCCGCGCGGTACAGGCAGGCCAGGTGGTGACGCTGGTGCAAGGCAGCTTCGGGGCAGGGCGGCCTTCGGTCGTGCAGGTACCGGCGTTACCGGCTACGGAAATGAAGGCGCTCGAAGAGGCGGCTCCGGAGCTGCCCTATATCAAGGGGGTCACGCCGGAATTCATGCGCCATGTGGCCTTGCGCTGGGCCGTGGGCGGGCTGCCATTCAGTGGTAATCAGTCGAGGAAGATGGGCGGTTGGGTGCGCTTGCGCGATGTCGCCGACGAACGCGCCAACGAGGCGCACCTGCTTGCCTTGGTCGATGCGTGGCCGCCGAGCCTGATGCCGTTCCTGAAGCAACCCGCAGCTGGCAGCACGCTGACCTGGACCATCGAGTTCATTCAGCCTGTGGTCACGGTGTCTACCCAGGACTGGTGCCGCTATTGCGTTGAAACCGAATATGCCCGGGATGGCTACGGCCATGCGGCAGCAGCACTGTGGACCGCCCAAGGTGAATTGCTGGCGCTGAGCCGGCAGACTGTCACCGTGTTCGCCTGACAAGCCGGCACCGGACCATCGGCTCAGCGTCGGTGCTTGTGGCGCTCCCGCCATGCCTTCAGCCAGGCGCCACTGAAAACAAAACGCGGGAAGGTGATGAACTGCTCCGTCAACAGGCGCTGCACGGCATCCTGGCGGTTAGCGAACGGCTCAGGTTGCTGGGCTTCCAGGCGGTGCCCCTGGCGCTGCAGGCCCAAGCCGGCAATCAAGGCTATGATACCCACCGCGATCTGGCTCAGGTCGAGCCCGAATAGGCCCGACAGTACCAGCAGCGCGCCCAGGATGAACAACGGGACGGCAATCAGGTGCAGCACCAGGTTTGTCGGGTGACGGTGGTTATGGTGGTAGCCGCGCCATTGCCAGGCGGGCAAGTTGGGCAGACGTTTACTCATGGGCATCTCCTCATCCAATGCCCAAAGCTTAGTGCTGCCCGCGCAGGGGGGCCAATCGAGGCTGGCTATGGTGGCTATAGCTTGAGCTGGCCGATGGCCTTGTTGAGCGCCCCAGCCAAGGTCGCCAGCTCGCTACTGGTGGTGGCCGAGCCCACCGTCTGTTGCACGGTCTGCTCGGTGACATCACGAATGCTCACCACCGCGCGGTTCATTTCCTCGGCCACCTGGCTTTGTTGCTCGGCTGCCACGGCAATCTGCGTGTTGCTCTCGCGCATCTGCGCCACGGCACCGGTGATCTCGGCCAGGGCTTCACCGGCTTCCTGAGCCTGGCGCACGCAATCATCGGCCTTGTACGAGCTTTCCTGCATGAACTCCACTGCATCGCGGGTACCCGACTGCAGTGCCGAGACCATTGTGGTGATTTCGTCAGTGGAGGTTTGCACGCGCTTGGCCAGGTTGCGCACCTCATCGGCGACCACGGCGAACCCGCGGCCCAGGTCGCCGGCGCGTGCGGCTTCGATGGCGGCGTTGAGCGCAAGCAGGTTGGTTTGTTCGGCGATGCTGTGAATCACATTGACGACCCCGTTGATTTTCTGGCTGTCATCGGCCAACTGGCGAATCATCTCGGCGGTTTGCTGAACACCGCTGGACAGCCCGGAAATCGAATCCTGGACCCGGCTTACCACCTCTTTGCCGCTGCCGGCCAGGGTGTCGGCGGTTTGGGACAGGTCACGGGTAGCGCCGGCATGCTGGGCGATGTGGTGCACGGTTGCCGACATTTGGTTGATGGCGGTGGCCGCCTGGTCGGTCTCGCTTTGCTGGCCAAGCATGCCGTGGCGCACATCGTTCATGCTGGCGGCCAGGCGCGCAGCGCCCGAGTCCAGCTGCGCGGCAGTGTGGGCGACGGTGCTGACGACGCGGTGGTAGGTGGCCTGCATGGCATTGAAGGCACCGGCCATCTGGCCGACCTCATCACCACAGGCCAGTGGCACACGGGCTGCCAGGTCGCCGGTTTTTTCCACGTGCAGTATCACATCCTTGAGGGTATTGAGCTGGCTGAGCAGAAAACGGATGAGCAGTTGCGAGGCAGCGAGCATGGCCAGCATCAGAATCAGGACACACACCGCGTAATTGCTGAAGCGTTCGAAGAACACCTGGCGCAGACTGGGCGACGGGGCCACTACCGCCATGTACTGATTGCCGCTGCGCACGACCTGTGCGCCGCGCAGCGGGTTGTCGCCCAGCACCCAGGCACCTGGCAGGTCCACCCAGCCCTGGCCGTCGCGCAGGCGCTCGAGCGGTTCACCGGCAAAGGTGGGCGTTTGCCCGGCTGACCAGCTGATCACATTGGCCTGGCGCGGTATTGGCTGCTGGCTTGGCCAGGCAGCCAGCAGCTCGGCTTGCTGCACCGCCTGTACCTGGGCCACCTCGGCGCGGGCGCGTTGCTCCAGGTGCACGGCATACACCACCAGCAGCAAGGTCGTGACAAAGGCCACCGCGTTGACGGCCCAGAATTTGTACTTCAAGGAAACATTGCTAAGCCAGGCACCCATGGGCAGGTCTTCTCTGAGTTGAGCGGAAACAATATTGGCAAGGTGCCATCATTGTGCCAGCTCGTGCCAGGGCCGTTGTTGATATGTATCAAGAAAAAACAACGGTGTTGTTCTCCTGCCTCAACCGGCCCCGTCAGCTCAGATCTGGAAGAACGCCCGTGCCGTGGCCGTGGTGTGCGCCGCCGTGTGTTCGACCGATTCACCCCGGTGCAAGGCCACTTCATGCAGTACTTGCGGCAAGAAGGCCGGCTCATTGCGGCCGTTCTTGGGTTTGGGACGCAGGGTGCGGGGCAGCAGATAGGGGGCATCGCTTTCCAGCATCAGCCGGCCTTCGGCAATGTTGCCCACCAGCGCGTGCAGGTGCGTCCCCCGGCGCTCGTCGCAGATCCAGCCGGTGATACCGATGTGCAGGTCCATGTCGAGGTAGGCGAACAGCGCCTCACGCTCCCCAGTGAAACAATGCACGACCGCCGCGCTCAGGTGGTCGCGGTAATCCTTGAGAATGGCCAGCAAGCGCTCGCTGGCATCGCGCTCATGCAGGAACACCGGCAGGCGTAGCTCAACGGCCAGCGCCAACTGGGCTTCCAGAGCTTTTTCTTGCAGGGGGCGAGGGGAGAAATCACGGTTGAAGTCCAGGCCGCATTCGCCCACAGCACGTACCCGTGCCTCGCTTAGCAGTTGGCGCAGCCGGCCTTCGCTACCGGCCTCCCATGCCTTGGCATCGTGGGGGTGCACGCCGGCAGTGGCAAACAGGTGCGCGCCACTGGCGTCCAGTTGCTGGCACAGCTCCAGTGCCTGTTCGCTGACTGCCAGGCTGGTGCCCGTCAGCACCATCTGGGCCACCCCGGCTTCGATGGCGCGCTCGACGACGGCCGCCTGCTGGTCGTGGAAGCTGCTGTTGGTCAGGTTGACGCCGATATCGATCAGTTGCATGGTGGTCTCTCGTGCCGCGGAGCGGCCAGCATAGCAAAAACCGGGTTTTTCTGAACAAAACCAAGAACTTCATGCTGTGGCCGGGGTCTTTTGCCGTCATTTATCACTTGGCGTGCGACCCTGGATGCCGCCCCCGAATGGATCTTTTTGCGCATGCGATTCTGGCTCACTTTCCTGTTGGCGCTCGGGCTGGTCTTGTCCGGGGCGGCCCTTGCGCAAACCCAAGGGCCGCAACATAACCCTGCGCCTGCCAAGGTTCGCGACTTGCAGCAGATCCGCAGCAGCAAGGTGCTGCGGGTGCTGGTCAACCAAAGCCGCAATAGCTCGGGCGAGGTCAAGGGCGAACCGGTCGGCATCGAGTATTACCGCCTGCGGGCCCTGGAACACTTCCTCAACGCGCGCAGCGACGACGATCAACAGATCGAGCTGCAGCTCATACCGCGGGCCAAGGAGCAATTGCTCGGCGCCCTGGCGCGTGGCGAGGGCGACCTTGCTGCACCGGGCGAGCTGCTGGACCCAGGCACTGTGCGCGGTGTCAGCAGCAGCGCACCGCTACTCGATCAGGTGCCGCTGACACTGGTCGGGCGCAAAGGCGAGCGCAGCTTCAGCAAGCTCGAGCAGCTGTCAGGGCGAACCGTGGCATTGACCAGTGCCAGCGCGGCGGGGCCATTCATCCAGCAGGCCAACCAGCAATTGGCCCTGCGCAAGCGGCCGCCGATCAAGGTGGAGTGGGTCGACTCGACATTGGCCGTGGAAGACGTGCTGGAGATGGTCCAGGCCGGCATCTACCACCTGACCGTGGTGGAGCAGCCTATTGCCCGGCGTTGGGCGCGGGTGATGCCGCGCCTGCGCCTGCACAGCGGTGTGCGGCTGGGTCCGCCGCAGGCCATGCGCTGGTATGTCGGGCGTGATGCGCCGCAGCTGCTCGCTGCAGTCGATCGCTTCCTCAAGGGTTACCGGGCGCCAGACAACCAGGATGCCGCGTTCGAGCGGATTTACCGCCGCCAGTATCGGGTGCACAACCCGTTGGCCAGCAAGGACCGCCGGCGTCTGGCAGCGCTGCGGGCCGTGTTGCAGAAGCATGGGCAGGCGCAACAGATCGACTGGCTGAACCTGGCGGCGCTGGCGTTCAAGGAGTCGACACTGAACCCGGCCGCACGCGGCAGCGGTGGCGCCCATGGGCTGATGCAGATCACCCCGGCAGCAGCCCAGCGTGTGGGGGTGAGCAACACGGCCACGGTAGACGGCAACGTGCTGGCCAGCGCGCGCTACCTGGCGCTGATCCGCCGCACGTTTTTCGCCAGCCCCAAAATCAACGAGCGCGAGCGCATGGCGTTCGTGCTTGCTGCCTACAACCTTGGCCCCGAACGCGTTCAGGCCATGCGCGCCGAAGCTCGCCGACGCGGGCTCAATGGCAACCAATGGTTCTTCCAGACCGAGCGTATTGCCATGGAGCAGGTGGGCATGGGGCCGGTGAACTTCGTCAACAGTGTCAACAAGTACTACCTGGCATTCAACCGCGAACGTGCAGCGCTTGAACGTGTAGCCAAGCGATGAAGTATCGATTTATTAGATAGCTATGCTGGGTTTTTTGCGATTCTAATATCTTATAAACTGATTAAGATGGCGTCCATCTCAACATAACTGCATCGCCTCAAGGACGCTTCGCCATGAACAACAACACGCTCAATGCCCTGTTTTCCACCCGTGCCGGCGCTGGCCTGAGCATTATCCGCATACTGGTCGGCATCATCTTCATGGCGCATGGTGCGCAAAAGCTGTTCGGCATGTTTGGCGGCTATGGCCTGGAAGGCACCGGCCAGTGGATGGAAAGCATCGGCCTGGCGCCGGGTTATCTGATGGCCCTGTTGTCCGGTAGTGCCGAGTTCTTCGGCGGGTTGGCCCTGGTGCTGGGGCTGCTGGTGCGCCCGGCGGCGCTGGCACTGAGCGTGACCCTGATCGTGGCGATTTTCTCGGTGCACATTGGCAATGGCTTGTTCATGTCCAACAACGGCTACGAGTTTGCCCTGGCGCTGCTCGCCGGTACCGTTGCCGTGATGATCGAAGGTGCCGGGCGCTTCTCGCTGGACCGCCTGATCGCCCGCTGACCCTTTGCAAGCTGTGAGCGACAAGCCGCAAGCAAGGGCGGGCCTTTCCTCGGCCTGCTTCTGCTTGCGGCTTGTCGCTTGCAACTTGAAGCTCATCGCTCTAGCATACCGCCTGCGCCGATTTAAACAGCTACTTGCGGGGCGCAGGAAAGCCCCTTGTGCGGCTCGTCCGAAATACCGCTAAAGCGCTGGTTCGGTGACGCCTCCCACCGCTGCCCAGCGGGATTCGCGAGGCGGAGAGAAGCACCATGAGTTGCCCACGTACCAGTGTCTGTTTGAGCCCTTTGCCTGCACACCAGGCATCCCGCACGCCGCGCATCCTGCTCGGCGGCCAGCATCAGCCCACACTTTTGCGTCACCTCGAAGGCCTGTCCCGGCGCAAGGGCCACGCACGCGCATTCCTGATCCAGTTCGCCGATGACGCCTGCAATCTTGCGCAGTATGGGCAGGACCGTTTCGACCTTGCGGTGATTCAGTCGCCCGGCCCGCAGGACGCTGCCGAGGTCATCGGCCACCTCACCCGTATCGCACGCCAGGGCCTGATCACCCGCCGCTGAGGAGCGTTCGTTGAGCACCAACATCATCACCAGCGAAGGCCATGCGGCGCTGAAGAAAGAGCTGGATCACCTGTGGCGGGTCTATCGCCCCGAGATCACCCAGAAGGTCGCCTGGGCGGCGTCGCTGGGGGACCGTAGCGAGAATGCCGACTACCAGTACAACAAGAAGCTGCTGCGCGAGATCGACCGCCGGGTGCGGTATTTGCGCAAGCGTCTTGAGGATGTGAAGGTGGTGGCCTATTCGCCCGAGCAGGAAGGCAAGGTGTTTTTCGGCGCCTGGGTCGAGATCGAGAACGACGACGGCGAGACCATGAGGTTTCGCATCGTGGGTTATGACGAAATCTACGGCCGCAATGACTACATCTCGATCGACTCACCCATGGCCCGCGCCTTGCTGAAGAAGCAGGAGGGTGACGAGGTGCTGGTACACACACCTACCGGTGAAGCCACGTGGTATGTGAACAGCATCAGCTACGGCCAGTGAATTGCGGCTGCATGTGCCGGCCCGCATGCCGGGCCGGCACGTGCAGCCTCAAGTGTCCCGCAGTACCGCCAAAGGGCTGGCATTGAGCGCCCGCCGCGTGCCTATCACTCCCGCGCCGCCTACCAGCAAAGCCCCTGTCAATGGCAGCAACAGCAACCAGGGGTGCGGCCCCCACTGCAGATTGAAGGCATAGCGGTAAAGCACCAGGGTGATCAGTTCGCAACCCACGGCCGCCAACAACCCGCTGGCTGCCCCGAGCAGGCCGAACTCGATCCGCCGTGCCCTGACCAGCAGCGGCCTGGGCGCGCCCAGTGCACGCAGCAGGGCGCCTTGGCGAATGCGCTCATCCAGCGTTGCCTGCAAACCGGCGAACAGCACCGCCAGCCCTGCCGCCAGCACGAACAGCAGCACATATTCCACGGCCAGGGTCACCTGGGCGAGGATGCTGCGCAGTTGGTCGAGCAGGGCATCGACCTGCAGGATGGTCACTGCCGGGAACGCACGTGACAGGGTCACCACGTCCAGGTCGTGCCCCGGCGCCAGGTAGAAGCTGGTCAGGTAGGTGGTCGGCAGGCCTTGCAGGGTGCCGGGTTGGAAGATCATGTAGAAGTTGGGCTGGAAGCTGTCCCAATGCACACTGCGCAAGCTGCTGACCCTGGCTTGGCGCTGTTGGCCGCCGATATCGAACGTCAGCAGGTCGCCAGTCTGAAGCTTCAGGCTCTTGGCCAGCTCTGCCTCCACCGATACCCCAGGGGTGTCGTGTTCGCCGGGCAATGCTTGCCACCAGCTCCCGGCTGTCAACGCATTGCCTTCGGGCAGTTCGGCGGCCCAGGTCAGGCTGAGGTCGCGCTGCACGGCGCGCTCGCCTGCCGAATCCTTGCTGACGATCTGCTGCACCGGTTGTTGGTTGATCTGCACCAGCCGCCCCGGTGTCACCGGGTATAGTGGGGCCGCGACGGCGTTGACCTGGTGCAGGTGCTGAGCGAACGGCTCGCGGTCGTCTGGCAGGATATTCAGGGCGAAATAGTTGGGCGCATCCTTGGGTAGCTGGGCCTGCCAGGTGTCGAGCAATTCCGCCCGCAGCAGGGCGACCAGGGCCATGGCCAGCAGGATCAGGCCGAACGCCAACGCCTGGCCAGCGGCGGCCATGGGGTGGCGCAGCAACTGGCCCAACCCCAGGCGCCAGGTCAGCGGGGCGCCGGCCAGCAAGCGGCGCAGGCTGCGCAAGCCGAGCAGCAGCAGGCCACCGAGCAACAGCGCAGCAACCAGGCCGCCAGCCAGCAGGGCGAAGGTCAGCAGCAGGTCCAGGCTCAGCCGCCACATGATCAGGCCTAGCGCGAACAGGGCTGCACCGTAAACCAGCCAACTGCTCGGCGGTATCGGCAACAGGTCGCGGCGCAGTACGCGCAATGGCGGCACCTGGCCCAGTGCCGCGATCGGTGGCAGGGCAAAGCCGGCCAGTGCTACCAGCCCTGTGGCGATGCCGGCCAGGGCCGGTAGTACGCCCCCGGCTGGGACCACGCTGGGAAGCAGGCCGTGCAGTACGCGGAACAGGCCCAGCTGGGCAAGCCAGCCCAGCAGCGCGCCGGCCAGCGCCGCTACTACGCCGAGCATGGCCAGTTGCAGGCAGTACAGGCCAAGGGCCTGCCGGCGCGACAGGCCCAGGCAACGCAGCAGGGCACTGGCGTCCAGGCGCCGTGCAGCGTAGCGGCTGGCCGACAAGGCTACGGCCACGCCGGCCAGCAACACTGCCACCAGGCTGGCCATGTTCAGGTAGCGTTCTGCCTTGCCCAGGGCGCCGCCGATCTGCTGGTTGCCATCGCGGGTATCGCGCAGGCGCTGGTTGGCGGCCAGGCTTTTCTCAATTGCCTGGCGGTACTGCGCCAGTGCTTCGCTGTCGCCACGCCACAGGTCGCGGTAGGTAACCCGGCTGCCGGGCTGGATCACCCCGGTCGCCTGCAGGTCGGCCAGGTTGATCATCACCCGCGGCGTGAGGCTGTAGAAGTTGTTGGCGCGGTCCGGCTCATAGGTCAGTACCCGGCTCATGCGCAGGGTTTTCATGCCGACGTCGATGCTGTCGCCTATCGACAGCCCCAAGGCCGCCAACAGGCGCGGTTCCACCCATGCTTCACCGGGCGCCGGCCCGCCACCCGGGCGTTCAGCACCATATGGGGCCGCGGCGCTGCGCAGCTGCCCACGCAGGGGGTAGGCGCTGTCGGCCGCTTTCACGCTGGACAGCTGGATACCGCTATCGCCGCCGACCACACTGGTGAACTCGACCACCTGAGCGTGGCGCAAGCCCAGTGCCTGGCCGGCCACGAGTTGTTGTTCTCGGGCCGGGGCGCTGCCTTGCAACACCAGGTCGGCGCCAAGGAATTCGCTGGCGCGCAGTTGCATGGCGCCGTTCAGGCGGGCACCGAAATAGCCGATGGCGGTGCTGGCTGCCACCGCTACCAGCAGGGCGAAGAACAACACCCGCACTTCGCTGGCACGAAGGTCGCGAAGCAACTGGCGCAGGGCCAGGCCGCACAGGCGGGACAGCGGCATGTGCTTCATCAGGCCTCCACCGCTGCCACCAGGCGGCCTGCGTCCAGCCGGATCTGGCGGCGGCAGCGGCGTGCCAGGCGTTCGTCATGGGTAACCAGCACCAGTGTGGTGCCACGCTCCTGGTTCAGCTCGAACAGCAGGTCGCTGATACGCTCGCCGGTGTGGCTGTCCAGGTTGCCGGTGGGTTCATCGGCGAACAACACGGCAGGGTGCGCGGCGAAGGCGCGGGCGATGGCCACCCGTTGTTGCTCGCCCCCGGACAGCTGGCGTGGCGTGTGGCTGAGGCGCGCGCCAAGGCCGACCCGTTCAAGCAAGTTGCGCGCTTGCTCGCGGGCATCGCTGCGCCCGTCAAGCTCCAGCGGCAGCATGACATTCTCCAGGGCGTTGAGGCTGTCCAGCAGTTGGAACGACTGGAACACGAAGCCGACGTGTTCGGCGCGCACCCGGGCGCGCTGGTCTTCATCCAGCGGCCCGAGGTCGTGCCCGGCAAGTATCACCTTGCCAGCGCTGGGTTGGTCCAGGCCGGCGAGCAGGCCAAGCAGCGTCGACTTGCCCGAGCCCGAAGCGCCGACGATGGCCAGGCTGTCACCCCGGGCCAGGTCGAGGGACAGGGCGTGCAGGATGGCGAGGTCACCTTCCGCACTGGGGACCACTTTGCTAAGGTTCTGCGCAACGAGAATGCTGGGGCCCATGGAGAATCCGATGCGAATAAGGTGGCTGAGTGCCGGTCTGGCCCTGTATTGCCTGGCCCAGAGCGCGGCGGCGGGAACGTTGCTGGTGGTTGGCGATAGTATCAGCGCCGGTTTTGGCCTGGATAGCCGCCAGGGGTGGGTCTCTCTGTTGCAGACCCGGCTGGAGAAGGAAGGTTTCGACGCCAAGGTGGTCAATGCGTCGATCAGTGGCGACACCAGTGCGGGTGGCCAGGCGCGCTTGCCCGCGCTGCTTGCAGCGCATAAGCCCAGCCTGGTGGTACTGGAGCTGGGCGGCAACGATGGCCTGCGCGGGCAGCCGCCTGCGCAATTGCAACAAAATCTTGCTTCGATGATCGAGCGCTCGCGGCAGGCTGGCGCCAAAGTGGTGCTGCTGGGCATGCGCCTGCCGCCCAATTACGGTGTGCGCTACACCCGTGCGTTTGCCAACGTGTATGAGCAGTTGGCGGCGGACAAAAAGGTCCCGCTGGTGCCGTTTTTCCTTGAAGGGGTAGGGGGTGTGCCAGAGTTGATGCAGGCTGATGGCATTCATCCGGCCCAGGGTGCCCAGCAGCGCTTGCTGGAAAATGCCTGGCCGGCGATAAAACCCTTGCTGTGATGCTTTAAACGGGGGCAGCTTTCGGCTAATGTTGCGCCCCCCGTTTCGAGTGCCACCGATGCCGCGCCCCGCCTGGTCCCTGTACGCCTACCAATTGATCGAGCCCGATGAGCAGCTTGACCTGTTTGCCTGCCAGGAGGTCCGCGTGCACCTGGTGGCCCGGCAGCTCGAGTTGGGTGTGCCGGTAGACCGTACCTTGTGCGGTGGGCTGCTGCCCGCGCAGCCGCGCTGGTCGGGGGTGCCGCGCTCGATCTATCGCGATGGCCGCCTGTGCGAGCTGTGCCGGGCCATCCTCGATGCCCAGCGGCGGGGCATGCGCCCGGTGTGGCCTGAGCTGCACGGCAGCTGAACGACTCGCACCTTTCATCATCTGAAACGCTTGCCGCTCAGCAATGCCTCCCGCTGGCACCAGTGCAGGTGTACAATCGATTCTCTTGACCCACCTTTCGAAGGATTTACCGGATGTTGCCGCGCTTTCCTGCCGTCACCCGTAGCCTGTCCCTGGCCGCCCTGCTGGTAGCAGGCCCCGCTGCTGCGCTGGAGCTGCCACTGCCACCTCCTGGTGAAGACATCGTCGGCCAGGTGCATGTGATCAAGGCCAAGTACGAGGACACCTTCGCCGATATCGGCACCGCCAACGACCTCGGCTACCTGGAAATGATCGCTGCCAACCCGGGTGTGGACCCGTGGTTGCCGGGCGCCGGCACCGAGATCATCCTGCCCACCCGCTACATCCTGCCACCGGGCCCGCGCGAAGGCGTGGTCATCAACCTGGCCGAGTACCGGTTGTACTACTACCCGAAAGGTCAAAACGTGGTGTACACCTTCCCGCTCGGTATCGGTCGTGAAGGCTGGGGTTCGCCGATCGCCAACACCAAGATCATCGCCAAGACGCCGAACCCGACCTGGACCCCGCCCGCATCCATCCGCAAAGAGCACGCGGCAGACGGCGATATCCTGCCTGCGGTGGTGCCGGCAGGCCCGGACAACCCACTGGGGCCGTTCAAGTTCACCTTGGGCGTGCCGGGCTACCTGATCCACGGTTCGAACAAGAAGTTCGGTATCGGCATGCGCACCAGCCACGGTTGCTTCCGCATGCTCAACAACAACGTGTTGGAACTGTCCAAGCTGGTGCCGGTGGGTACGCCGGTGCGCATCATCAACGAGCCTTACAAGTTTGGTATCAGTGGCGGCAAGGTGTACCTCGAGGCACACACCCCGCTGGATGACCAGGGCAATCCGTCGGTAGTCGACAAGCATACCGCTGTCATCAATGCCTTGCTCAAGCGCGAAGACCTGGCCAACAACCTGCGCATGAACTGGGACATGGTGCGTGATGTGGTGGCTGCAGAAGATGGCATGCCGGTAGAAATTGCCGTACCGGTCGAAAACCAGGCAGGCGCACCGGTGGTTTCCAGCATTCCCCCAGAACTGCAGTAAGGCAGTGGCGATACAGGGAGGCCCGCCTTTGTGCGGGCCTTTTCGTAACAGTTGGAAGGCGCGGCAAAGAGCAGGCAAAAAAAAGCCGACCCATAAGTGGGTCGGCTTCTTAACAATCCGTAAGGATTATTACTTGCGGCTGGCTTTGTCCAGCATACGCAGAGCGCGCTCGTTGGCTTCGTCAGCGGTCTGCTGAGCCTTCTGAGCGGCTGCCAGTGCGTCGTCAGCCTTACGGTAGGCTTCATCGGCACGGGCTTGAGCGCGAGCAGCTGCGTCTTCAGTCGCAGTCAGACGAGCTTCAGTTTCTTTGGAGACGCTGCTGCAACCGGTAGCCAGAACTGCGGCCAGAGCCAGAGCAGAGAATTTCAGAACGTTGTTCATCGTGTTCCCCTTCAAGGACTTTCTATTAAATAGCCATCTCTCGGAAAAGAGAAACTGGCCGGCGTACATAGTACTCATTACTTGTAGTAAGTAAACTGACTGAGCGCAAGAACTGCAAAAAAAATGTTGCTTGACGTGGCCCCGGCACGCTGTGCGAGCTGGGCGTGATCAACAACCTGTCGTGCCCGCAAGCAAGTGTAGTACAGGAACTTTTTTGTTGAACTAAGGGTGACTTGTACTGTCTTTCGGCGTCTTAAAGCCTAGAGCATCCGGCGGCTGCAGGGGCTACGGCATTAAGTGAAGAGGGTAGCGCCAGGCCCTTTTTAACTGTCGAAACCTTGAGTAAATCCGCATGCCGCGCCTACTATCTTGTGAGCGCCAGAAGACTCGAACGATTGCAATCGTCCAGCGGTCGTATGGGCAACAGGTGGCGTAGAGCATTCTGTGCCGGATTAAACCACCATCGGTTAAGGGAAGGGTCTACCTGAAAGACCTGCGAGGAGTAGTGATGAGCGAATCGTTGACCATCCACCATGACCAGGCCGGTCATCAGTTCGAGACCACCGTGGACGGTCATCGTGCCTACCTGACGTACATGGACCTGGGCAAGCAAACGCTGGATATCTATCGCACCTTCGTGCCTAACGCCCTGCGCGGCCGTGGCATCGCTGCCGCGCTGACCGAGCAGGCCCTGGCTTATGCCGAGCAGATGGGCTACACGGTGATACCGTCGTGCTCATACGTGGAGCGCTACATGGAGCGCCAGCAGCGGCACTCCACCAAGGCCTGAGCCAGGCCATGAGAGCGGGCCATGGTGAGCCCGCTCAGTAGGGCGTCAATCAGCCACGCTTGCGCTGCGGCAATACATCTTTCAGCTTGGCACGCATGCTGCGCAGCGTTTTTTCGGTTGCCGACCAGTCGATGCAGGCATCGGTAACCGACACGCCGTATTGCAGGTCTTCCAGGTTCTTCGGAATCGACTGGCAGCCCCAGTTCAGGTGGCTTTCGACCATCAGGCCGATGATCGACTGGTTGCCTTCGAGAATCTGGTTGGCGACGTTCTCCATCACCAGTGGTTGCAGGGCCGGGTCCTTGTTGGAGTTGGCGTGGCTGCAGTCGACCATGATGTTTGCCTTGATCTTGGCCTTGGCAAGGTCTTGCTCGCACAGCGCAACGCTGACCGAATCGTAGTTGGGTTTGCCGTTACCGCCGCGCAGTACCACGTGGCCGTATGGGTTGCCCTTGGTGGTGACGATCGACACGCCGCCTTCCTGGTTGATACCCAGGAAGCGATGTGGCTTGGACACCGACTGCAAGGCGTTGATGGCGACGGTCAGGCCGCCATCGGTGCCGTTCTTGAAACCTACCGCCGATGACAGCCCCGAGGCCATCTCGCGGTGGGTTTGCGATTCGGTGGTACGGGCGCCGATAGCCGACCAACTGATCAGGTCCTGCAGGTATTGCGGGGAGATAGGGTCCAGCGCTTCGGTCGCGGTCGGCAGGCCCATTTCCGCCAAATCCAGCAGCAGCTTGCGGCCGATGTGCAGGCCGTCCTGGATCTTGAACGAGTCATCGAGGTACGGGTCGTTGATCAGGCCTTTCCAACCGACCGTGGTGCGCGGCTTTTCAAAGTACACGCGCATGACCAGGTACAGGGTGTCGGACACCTCTGCGGCCAGTACTTTCAGGCGCTCGGCATATTCGTGAGCGGCCTTGATATCGTGGATGGAGCAAGGGCCGACCACGACGAACAGGCGATGGTCCTTGCCGTCGAGAATATTGCGCACCACTTCACGGCCGGCAGTCACGGTCTGCAGGGCCTTGGCGCTGAGGGGGATTTCCTTCTTGAGCTGATCAGGGGTGATCAGGGTCTCGTTGGAGGCAACGTTCAAGTCATCGATTGGTAAATCAGCCATCGTGTTACTCGTCAGGTCACGGGTGCCGGCCGCCAACAATCCCCGTGCGGCCCAGCAGCAAGAATAATCGCAACGGGGAGCCGAACCTTAGCGCGTTACAAGGGGCGGGACAATGGGCTGAGCCCAGTCATTGTGGGGTTTTTACCTGTACCAAGGGTTGAAGCGCGAATGGCCTGCCCAGCGTTGCCCAACCGGTGTAAAAAGAACGCCTACCTGTTAGCTGGAGATTGGCATGCATTCGCGCGCACTACGTATTGGCATCATTGGCAGTGGCGCCATTGGCGGCTTCTATGGGTTGATGCTGGCCAAGGCCGGTTTCGATGTGCATTTTCTGCTGCGTAGCGAGTACCCGGCGGTATGTGAGCATGGCCTGAGCCTGGACAGTGCCGAGCACGGCACGCTGCACATGAAGGTGCAAGCCTATGCCAGGGCCGCCGATATGCCGCCCTGTGACTGGTTGTTGATCGGGGCCAAGGCGACCAGCAACGACCACCTGGCCCCGTTGATCGTGCAGGCTGCCGCACCGGGTGCCAAGGTGGTGCTGTTGCAGAACGGCCTGGGGGTTGAGGAGCAGCTGCGCCCGGCACTGCGCACCGACATGCACCTGCTGGGCGGGCTGTGCTTCATCTGTGTCAACCGGCAGGGGCCAGGGCTGATCCGGCATCAGACCTTGGGTACCGTGAACCTGGGGTACCACAGCGGGCCTGCCAGCGATGGTGGTACGGCGCTGGTCAGTGAGGGCACAGGCTTGTTCCAGGCGGCGGGCATCGACTCGCACGCCATGCCGAACCTGGCGCTCGCGCGCTGGCAGAAACTGGTGTGGAACGTGCCTTACAACGGGCTCTCGGTATTGCTGGGTGCCAGCACCACTGCATTGATGGGCAACACCGCCAGCCGTGAACTGGTCCTGGCGCTGATGGCAGAAGTTGTGCAGGGTGCCGCAGCATGCGGCCATATGCTGCCGGAAGGCTACGCCCAACACCTGTTCCAGGTCACCCAGCGCATGCCTGATTACTGGCCCAGCATGTACCACGACCATGCACACAAGCGCCCATTGGAGTTACAGGCCATTTATGCCGAGCCGCTGGCGCAGGCGCGGGCGGCTGGCTGCCGCTTGCCGCGCATGGAGATGCTCTACCAGGCGCTGTTGTTCATCGACCAGCACCAAGGCCGGGTCTGAGCGTTTCGAGGGGGTATTCCCAGCCCGATACAGCTCACCCGTGCAGCACGCCGGACGGCGAAGCGTGCCTCTGCCGCGCTGCTAAGCTGAAGCTTGATCTGCCTCAGCGGCAGTCCAGGAGGTCGAATGATCCGCTCCATGCTGTACGCCACCGACCTCGGTGTCTATGCCCCGTTTGTCATGCAACATGCGCTGGCGCTGGCGCGGACATTCGGGGCTGAGTTGTACGTGATCCATGCGGTCGAGCCCATGGGCCAGTTCGCTGAATCTCTCCTGCAAAGCTACCTCGACGAGCAAACGCTCGACCAGTTGCACAGCCAGGGGGTGAATACGGTAATGGCCAATATAGAGCAGCGCGTGCTGGAGAACTTTCGCGATGAGCTGGGCGAGGAGGCCGACCTTGCCGTCATCAAGGCCGTACGGGTTCGCCAGGGCGACCCGGCGCAGGTCATTCTGGATCAGGCGCAACGGCTCAGTGTCGACCTGCTGATTTTTGGTAGCCACAGTGCCGGTGCCGGGGTGGATGTGCCAATCGGCCGCACGGCGGTGCGGCTGCTGCAACTGTCGCCGGTCCCGGTCTACATGGTGCCGTTGGCGCAGCATTTGGGGCGTAGGAAAACGTGAGCGCGGCTGTAGGGCATATCCTCAGCATGTAACAAAATTGTTCTAGATTTATTTCCGGAACCACTAATATAGTTATATATCGTCGCTGCTTGCCGCCGCTGACTCATCGCTGAACCGAGGGAAATCTATGAAGCTTCAACAACTGCGCTACATCTGGGAAGTGGCGCATCATGACCTCAATGTCTCCGCGACGGCGCAGAGCCTGTATACCTCCCAGCCGGGTATCAGCAAGCAGATCCGCCTGCTGGAAGACGAGTTGGGTGTTGAAGTATTCGCGCGCAGTGGCAAACACCTGACCCGCGTTACACCGGCCGGTGAGCGCATCATCAATACCGCGGGCGAAATCCTGCGCAAGGTCGAGAGCATCAAGCAGATCGCCCAGGAGTTCTCCAACGAGAAAAAGGGCACGCTGTCCATCGCCACCACTCATACCCAGGCGCGCTACGCGTTGCCGCCGGTGATCAGCAGCTTCATCAAGCAATACCCGGAAGTGTCGCTGCACATGCACCAGGGCTCGCCGATGCAGATTGCCGAAATGGCCGCAGACGGCACGGTCGACTTTGCCATTGCCACCGAGGCACTGGAGCTGTTCGGCGACCTGGTCATGATGCCTTGCTACAAGTGGAACCGTTGCGTGGTCGTGCCGCAAGGTCACCCACTGGCCAAGCTGCCCAAGCTGACGTTGGAGGCCGTAGCCGAATACCCGATCGTGACCTATGTGTTCGGTTTCACCGGGCGCTCCAAGCTGGATGAGGCCTTCAACCACCGCGGCCTTACGCCGAAGGTAGTGTTCACTGCTGCCGACGCCGACGTGATCAAGACCTATGTGCGCCTGGGGCTGGGCGTGGGCATCGTTGCCGGCATGGCAGTGGACGCCAAGCTCGACAGCGACCTGGTGGCACTCGATGCCAGCGAGCTGTTCGAGGCCAGCATCACCAAGATCGGTTTCCGCCGTGGCACCTTCCTGCGCGGCTTCATGTGTGACTTCATCGAGAAATTCGCGCCGCACCTGACCCGCGAAGTGATGGCCAAGGCCATCCAGTGCCACAACAAGCAGGAGCTCGAAGCGCTGTTCGAAGGGGTCGAGCTGCCGGTGCACTGAAACGCGAACACCGGGGGCTTTGCGCCCCCGGTTCGACAGCGGCGTTAGGGTTTCAAGCCTTGCTGATCAGGTTGCCAGCGTGCAACCCGCACTCCTTCTGGGTGGACTCTTCCCACCACCAACGCCCTTCACGTTCATGCTGGTTCGGCAGCACCGGGCGCGTGCAGGGCTCGCAGCCGATGCTGATGAAGCCACGTTCATGCAGGCTGTTGTACGGCAGCTCCAGCATGCGGATATAACCCCACACTTCTGCGCTGCTCATCTGCGCCAGCGGGTTGAACTTGTACAGCGTGCGCTCGGGCGTGGAGAAGGCGCTGTCGATTTCCAGCGCTGCCACCTGGCTGCGAGTGCCAGGGCTCTGGTCACGGCGCTGGCCAGTGGCCCAGGCGCTGACGGTTGCCAGCTTGCGCCGCAATGGCTCGATCTTGCGGATGCCGCAACACTCGCCATGGCCGTCCTTGTAGAAACTGAGCAGGCCCTTTTCCTTGACGAATGGGTCAAGCTGGGCGCGGTCCGGGCTGAGGATTTCGATCGGCAGGTCATACTGCTCGCGCACCTGGTCGATGAACCGGTACGTTTCCGGGTGCAGGCGGCCTGTGTCGAGGCTGAATACCTTGACCTGCTTGTTAAGCTTCCAGGCCATGTCGACCAGCACCACGTCCTCGGCGCCGCTGAAGGAAACCCACAGGTCGTCGCCGAAGTGCTCGAAGGCAAGCTTGAGGATGTCTTGCGGAGATTTGTTGGCATAGGTCGCGGCCAGGGCGGCGACGTCGAAGGGTTGGCTCATCAGGCGGTTTCCATCTTGGCTGTGGCGCTGTGCGCTCGTAGTGGGGGTGATGGTAACAAAAAAACAAGGTCTGGACGGGCTGGCGCTCACAGGCCTTGCAGTGTCTGCAGCAATACCCGCACCTTGGCAATCGACTCTTCGTACTCAGCCTGCCATTCGGAGTCGGCCACCACTGCGCCGCCACCCCAGCAACTGACCTGGCCATCCTTGACCAGCAGGCTGCGAATGGCGATCGAGCTGTCCATTTCGCCACGCACGTCCACATACAGCAGGGAGCCGCAGTACAGTGCCCGCCGCGTGGGCTCCAGCTCGTCGATGATCTGCATGGCGCGGATCTTCGGCGCGCCGGTAATCGAGCCGCCAGGGAAGCTGTCGGCGATCAGGTCCAGGGCGTCCTTGTCGCTGGCCAAGCGGCCGGTAATGCTACTGACTAGGTGGTGCACGTTGGGGTAGCTCTCCAGGCTGAACAGCTCCGGCACCTTCACCGAGCCCACCTCGCAGGTACGCCCCAGGTCATTGCGCAGCAGGTCAACGATCATCAGGTTTTCCGAGCGGTCCTTGGGGCTGTGCAACAGCGCCTGGGCATTGCGCCGGTCTTCGCCCGGGTCGCTGGCGCGTGGGCGCGTGCCCTTGATCGGGCGGGTTTCAACCTGGCGTTGGCTGACGCGAATGAAGCGCTCGGGTGAAAAGCTGAGCAGGGCGCTGCCGTCGGCCAACTGCTGATAGCCCGAAAAGGGCGTCGGGCAGGCCTGGCGCAGTGCCTTGTAGGCCTGCCACGGGTCGCCCTTGCACGGCGCGCGAAAGCGCTGGGTGAGGTTGATCTGGTAGCAGTCACCGGCCTGGATATAGCGCTGCACCTGGTCGAAGGCGGCCTGGTACTGCGCAGGCTGCAAGTCGCCGGCCATGGGGGCGAGCAGTTGAAAGTCGCCATCGGGCGTGTGCTCGCTGCCGGCGAAGAGGCTGATCAGGCGTTCGCGCTCGTGTTGCGCCAGGCTTGGGTGAAACACCAGCTGGCTGGTGCCGCACTGGTGGTCGCTGACCAGCGCCCAGGCATACAGGCCCAGTTGCGCGTCGGGCAGCCCGAGGTCATCCACGGCGTTGCTTGGCAGGTGTTCAAGGCGGCGGCCGAAGTCATAGCTCAGGTAGCCGATCAGGCCGCCGGCGAAAGGCAGCTCTACGCCGCTGGGCAAATCGGCGCTGCCCAGGCGCGCCAGGCCCTCGCGCAGGCGGGCGAGAAAGGCGCGGCCATCCTCTGCGGGTTCGGCGTGCAGTTGTTGCAGCGGCCAGGCACTGAGCAGATCGAAACGCCCGCGCTCGGCGCCAGGGCGGGCGCTGTCGAGCAGGATGGCGCCGGGCGCCTGGCGCAGGCGGGCGAAATAGGCGGCTGGGTCGGGTTGGTAGGGCAGGGGGTGGAGCGTACAGGTCGGCATCAGTATGGACGGCGATGTAAAAGCGAGGAGGGCGATTGTAGACCTGTGCGGGAGCAGCGCCTAGCACTGGGCGCGACATTCAACCCTGTGTTTGGCGCCTGGGGCTGGTCGCGACGCAAGGCGGCTGCCCCAGGAGATGTGGCAGCCGCCCCGGCGATCTCAGCCCGGGTGTACGTGACCGAACAAGCCCTGCGACACCTTCACCCGCTGTTCGACGTCCTCCGTCAGGCCGTCCTTGGCCAGCGCTTCGATGTGCGCTTCGATGGCATGGGTGCGCTGGGTCAGCCCGCAGTCGTTGGCGATCTGGATGTTCAGCCCTGGGCGGGCGTTGAGCTCCAGAATCAGCGGGCCTTTGTCCTGGTCCAGGACCATGTCCACGCCGATATAGCCCAGCCCGCACAGCTCGTAGCACCCGGCGGCCAGCTTCATGAAGCCGTCCCAGTTCGGCAGTTGCACGCCGTCCACCGCGTTGGTGGTGTCCGGGTGCTTGCTGATGATGTTGTTCAGCCAGGTGCCGCGCAGGGTCACGCCGGTAGCCAGGTCGACCCCTACGCCGATGGCGCCCTGGTGCAGGTTGGCCTTGCCGCCGGACTGCCGGGTGGGCAGGCGCAGCATGGCCATGACCGGGTAGCCCATCAGCACGATGATGCGGATGTCGGGCACGCCTTCATAGCTGATGCTCTTGAAGATCTGGTCAGGTGTGACCCGGTATTCGATCAGCGCCCGGTCACGGTGCCCGCCCAGCGAGTACAGGCCGGTGAGGATGCTCGAGACCTGGTGCTCGATTTCCTCGTGGCTCATGATCTTGCCGGAAACGGTGCGGTAGCGGTCCTCGAAGCGGTCGGCGATCACCAGGATGCCGTCACCGCCGGCACCTTGGGCCGGCTTGATGACGAAGTCGTTGCGGCCGCCGATGATCTCGTGAAGCTTGTCGATCTGCTTCTCGGTCTCGATGACACCGTACATTTCCGGCACGTGGATGCCTGCCGCGAGGGCACGCTCCTTGGTGATGATCTTGTCGTCGACAATCGGGTACAGGCTGCGCTTGTTGTACTTCAGCACATAGTCTGCGTTACGCCGGTTGATGCCCATGATGCCCCGGGCCTCCAGGGCTTTCCACGTCTTTATCAGGCCAAACATCACACGTCTGCCTTTTTCACGAATGCCTTGAAGCGCATCAGCTCGGTCAGACGGTAGCCGCGATAACGGCCCATCGCCAGCATGAAGCCGACCAGGATCAGCAGCACGGCCGGGAAGGTGAACACGAAGTATACCAGCTCTGGCACCATCATCAGCAGGTGGGCCAGCGATGCGGCAAACAGGGTGCCGATGGCCACTTTCATGGCATGGCCCCCGCCACGCTCTTCCCAGGTGATCGACAGGCGTTCGATGGTCATGGTCAGGATCACCATCGGGAACAGGGCCACCGACAGCCCGCGTTCAAGGCCCAGCTTGTGGCTGAACAGGCTGATCGCCGCAATCAGCACCACGACGAAGGTCAGCACCACGGACAGGCGCGGCAGCATCTGCAGTTTCAGGTGCTCCAGGTACGAACGCAGTGACAGGCCCAATGCCGTGATGACCGTGAACAGCACGATACCGAAGCCCAGCTGGGTTTCGCGGAAGGCCAGGGCGATCAGCACCGGGGTGAAGGTACCCAGGGTCTGGATACCGATCAGGTTGCGCAGCACCAGGATCACCAGCACACCAATCGGGATCATGACCATGATCATGAAGGTCTGCTGGGTTTGCAGGGGCAGGCCGTACAGCGAATATTCGAGGAAGTCGGCGTCGGTGTTCTCATCAGTCAGTTTGGCCAGGCGAATGGCGTTCATTTCACTGTTGTTCATGCTGAACGTGACGTTGGCCTTCTTGCCGCCATCGACAGTAATCAGGTTGTCGTCACCGGTCCACCACAGCAGGCGGTCGCTGGGCAGGCCTTGTTCGCCCGTGTCCGGGTTGAAGTACAGCCAGTCGTTGCCGTTGTAGCTGCGCAGCCACAGCTCGGGGGTTTGCGGGGTGTCGGCCACCAGGCGGATGGTGTGCACCTTTTCCATCGGTACGTGGGCAATCGACAGCAGCAGGTCGATCACCTGGGCCTTTTTCATCGGTGAGGTATCGCCGGCCAGCAGCAGTTTGACGTTGTCATCGTTGAGGTTGTTGACCCGCTTGATGGTTTCGCTGACGAACGTCTCGACGTCGGCCGAATGCTGGCGGATAGGCGCCATCAGCGCCTCGGCGGCGATTTTTTCGGGGCCGTCGATGGCCAGGCTGTCACGGAAGGTCGGGCCTTTTACCGCGGTTTTTTCGTTGCTGTAGCGCTTGGTCAGCACCAGGCGGTAGTACAGCGTCTGGTTGCCGCTGGCGCGACGGGCCGACCAGGTGACCTTGCGGTTGCCATCGGCACGGTTGACGCTGACCCCGTAGTTGTTGGAGATGAAGCTCTCGTTGAGGCTGACGTAGTCGCGGTTCAGTGGCGGCACGAACATCTGCACCTTGACCGGGTCCTTGGTGCTGGCCACGAACTCGACCTTGGCGTCGATGTTCCACAGGTCGTCGGTTTCATCCTCGGTCACCGGGATGCCGAGGAAGAAGATCTGATAAGCCGTGACTGCCACGCCCAACAACACCAGTACGGTGATCAGGACTTTCAGATGGAGGGTAAGAGAGCGCATCGGGATTACTCTGCTTTGGGAGCGTCGGTGGCACAGGCAGGTTTGCCGGCCGCGTATTTAAGGCTTGGGTCGACCAGCGCGTCGAAGTGCTTGAGCGCCTCGGAGCCGATCAGCAGCGGGAACTGGAAGGCGCTGCGGTCGGTGAGGTTGACTTCGATGGTGCGCAAGGCCTGGCCCATGCAGATTTCGAGTTCGATGACCGGGCGGGCGGTGTAGGCCTTGCCCGATTCAGCATCATAGTCGCCCGCTCGGCGCTTGATTTTGCTGACGCGGGCCAGGGGCCGTTCGATCGGGTGCGAGTGGGCGGCATCGATGGCCAGGTAGAAGCGCACCCAGCTTTCGCCGTTGCGCTTGAAGCGCTTGATGTCGCGGGCGCTGAGCGAGGCAGTTTTGGCGCCGGTGTCGAGTTTGGCCGCCACTTCCAGGTCCAGGTCGCCCAGGCGTGCGTATTCATTGAGACCGTACACGGTCTTGCCGGCCGCCTGGCCAATGGCCGGCAGCAGGGTGAGGCAAAGCAGCAATAAAACGGGTGTGAGTCTCATAATCCTGGCGCGATGCAGTGCAAGGTTCTAGGCAAGGTTCAGGTCAAGGTGACTGGCAACTACTGCGCAAGCTTCCTCGTTCATCTGTCAACAAGCATGACTGCATGACAGACAGGCTATCCATACCCCATCGGAGGCGCGGCATTCTATCACGACGACGTATTGACGCCAGCGGTGCGCGATCTGACAGCGCTTGGCTTGCCTAAGTTCGTTCTTAGACGATTGTCGACAATATTGAATTTGTCTTTGACTTGAGTGGCTTCGGTGGTTAACTTCTGGCGAAGAGATTTCCCAAGGTGTCGACAATATGCAAGACCTTTCCACCCCTGGCCCGATGCTGGCAGACGAATCGGAAACCTTGTCGGAAAACGTCTTCCGGCGTATTCAGGCGGCCATCGTCAAAGGGGAAATTGCCCCTGGCAGCAAGATCTCCGAGCCAGAGCTGGCACGCACCTATGGCATCAGCCGCGGGCCGCTGCGCGAGGCCATCCACCGCCTGGAAGGCCAGCGCCTGCTGGTACGGGTGCCCCATGTAGGCGCACGGGTGGTATCGCTCAACCATGCCGAACTGATCGAGCTGTACGAGATTCGTGAGTCCCTGGAAGGCATGGCCTGCCGCCTGGCCGCTGAACGCATGAGCCAGGCCGATATCGACGAGCTGCGCCGGGTGCTCGATACCCATGAGCGGGATGCCGCGTTCCAGGCTGGCCTGGGTTACTACCAGCAGGAGGGCGACTACGACTTCCATTACCGCATCATCCAGGGCAGCGGTAACCAGACGTTGGTCAAGATGCTGTGTGGCGAGCTGTACCAGTTGGTGCGCATGTACCGTATCCAGTTCTCGGCCACGCCCAACCGGCCGCGCCAAGCCTTTGCCGAACACCACCGCATTCTCGATGCCATCGCCGAACGTGACGGCGAACTGGCCGAACTTCTGATGCGCCGTCACATCGGTGCGTCCAAGCGCAATATCGAGCGTCACTATCTGGACGCCCACAACAATAACCCACGAGGTGAGAAATGACTGTGAACAGCACACCCGGTCAGCGTTTTCGCGATGCCGTCGCCGCTGAACACCCCCTGCAGGTGGTTGGCGCCATCAATGCCAACCATGCCTTGCTGGCCAAGCGCGCCGGTTTCAAGGCCATCTACCTGTCCGGTGGTGGCGTGGCAGCAGGTTCCCTGGGCCTGCCGGACCTGGGCATCACTGGCCTGGACGATGTGCTCACCGACGTGCGCCGTATCACCGATGTGTGCGACCTGCCGCTGCTGGTGGATGTCGATACCGGCTTTGGTGCCTCGGCTTTCAACGTGGCGCGCACCGTGCGCTCGATGAGCAAGTTCGGTGCGGCGGCGATCCATATCGAGGATCAGGTCGGGGCCAAGCGTTGCGGCCACCGGCCGAACAAGGAAATTGTCAGCCAGCAGGAAATGGTCGACCGCATCAAGGCAGCCGTCGACGCCCGCAGCGACGACAGCTTCGTGATCATGGCGCGTACCGACGCCTTGGCCGTCGAAGGCTTGAACGCTGCCCTGGACCGTGCCGCAGCGTGCATCGAGGCGGGTGCCGACATGATCTTCCCGGAAGCGATCACCGAGCTGCAGATGTACAAGACCTTCGCTGACCGGGTGAAGGCACCGATTCTGGCCAACATCACCGAGTTTGGCGCCACTCCGCTGTACACCACCGAAGAGCTGGCTGCGGTCGATGTTTCGCTGGTGCTGTACCCGCTGTCAGCGTTCCGCGCCATGAACAAGGCAGCCGAGAATGTGTACACCGCGCTGCGCCGCGACGGCACGCAGAAGAACGTGATCGACACCATGCAGACGCGCATGGAGCTTTACGATGCCATTGGCTACCACGCCTTCGAGCAGAGCCTCGACGCGTTGTTTGCCCAGAAGAAGGGCTGAGCCTGTGACAACACCAGCCCCGCATGGCAGCGGGGTTGCCCGCGAAAGGGCGGGTACAGGCAAGCCCGATTAGCCAGCCAGATTTCCATAACAAGTTCAAGAAAGGAGAAACACCATGGCCGAAGCAAAAGTACTCAGTGGCGCGGGCCTGCGTGGCCAGGTCGCCGGCCAGACTGCACTGTCCACCGTGGGCCAGGCCGGTGCCGGTCTGACCTACCGCGGTTACGATGTGCGTGACCTGGCCGCCGGTGCCGAATTTGAAGAAGTCGCCTACCTGCTGCTGTACGGCGAGCTGCCCTCCCAGGCTGAATTGGCCGACTACAAACACAAGCTCAAGGGCATGCGTGACCTGCCACCGGCACTCAAGGAAGTGCTCGAGCGGATTCCCCGCGACGCCCACCCCATGGACGTGATGCGCACCGGTTGTTCGGTGCTCGGTACCCTCGAACCCGAGCTCACCTTCGAAGCCCAGCGCGACAAGACCGACCGGCTGTTGGCCCTGTTCCCGGCGGTGATGTGCTACTGGTACCGCTTCACCCACCATGGCGTGCGCATCGACTGCAGCAGCGACGAAGACACCCTGGGCGGCCACTTCCTGCACCTGCTGCACGGCAAGAAGCCCAGCGAGCTGCACGTCAAGGTCATGAACGTGTCGCTGATCCTCTACGCCGAGCACGAGTTCAACGCCTCGACCTTCACGGCCCGGGTGTGCGCTTCGACCCTGTCCGACCTGTATTCCTGCGTTACCGCAGCCATCGGCACGCTGCGCGGCCCGCTGCACGGTGGGGCCAACGAGGCGGCCATGGAGCTGATAGAGCGCTTCCAGAGCCCGCAGGAAGCCACTGCCGAGCTGCTGCGCATGCTCGAGCGCAAAGACAAGATCATGGGCTTCGGGCATGCCATCTACAAAGAGTCCGACCCGCGCAACGAGGTGATCAAGGGCTGGGCGAAGCAATTGGCCGATGAGGTGGGCGACAAGGTGCTGTACCCGGTTTCCGAAGCCATCGACAAGACCATGTGGGAGCAGAAACGCCTGTTCCCCAATGCCGACTTCTACCATGCCTCGGCTTACCACTTCATGGGTATTCCGACCAAGCTGTTCACCCCGATCTTCGTCTGTTCGCGCCTGACTGGCTGGGCGGCGCACGTGTTCGAGCAGCGCGCCAACAACCGCATCATCCGCCCGAGCGCCGAGTATGTCGGCGTCGAGCAGCGCCAGTTCGTGCCGATCGAGCAGCGCTGAGGCATGGATCGCCAGGGCTGCTGCGCAGCCCAATCGCGGCATAAGGCCGCTCCCACAGGGACCGCGCAGCGCCCCCATTGGCCAGATCTGTATACCGAGTACCGTGACCGAGCCTGATAACGATATGAATACTGCATACCGCAAGCCCCTGCCAGGCACCGACCTGGACTACTTCGATGCGCGCGCGGCGGTCGAGGCGATCAAGCCCGGCGCCTACGACGGCCTGCCGTACACCTCGCGCGTTCTCGCCGAAAACCTGGTGCGTCGCTGCGACCCGGCCACCCTCGACGCCTCGCTGAGCCAACTGATCGAGCGCAAGCGCGACCTCGATTTCCCGTGGTTCCCGGCGCGCGTGGTGTGCCATGACATCCTCGGCCAGACCGCGCTGGTCGACCTCGCCGGCCTGCGTGACGCCATCGCCGACAAGGGCGGCGACCCGGCCCAGGTCAACCCGGTGGTGCCGGTACAACTGATCGTCGACCACTCGCTGGCTGTCGAGTGCGGCGGCTATGACCCGCAAGCATTCGACAAGAACCGCGCCATCGAAGACCGACGTAACGAAGACCGCTTCCACTTCATCAACTGGACCAAGAAAGCGTTCAAGAATGTCGACGTGATCCAGCCGGGTAACGGCATCATGCACCAGATCAACCTGGAGAAGATGTCGCCGGTGGTGCACTGCGACCATGGCATCGCCTACCCGGATACCTGCGTGGGCACTGACAGCCACACCCCGCACGTCGATGCCCTGGGCGTGATCGCCATTGGCGTGGGTGGCCTGGAAGCGGAAAACGTGATGCTTGGCCGAGCATCGTGGATGCGCCTGCCGGAAATCGTCGGCGTCGAGTTGACCGGCAAGCTGGCGCCGAACCTCACCGCCACCGACCTGGTGCTGGCCCTGACCGAGTTCCTGCGCAAGCAGAAAGTGGTTGGCGCCTACCTGGAGTTCCACGGTGAAGGTGCGCGCGCCCTGACCCTGGGGGACCGCGCGACCATCTCCAACATGGCCCCGGAGTACGGCGCTACGGCGGCCATGTTCGCCATCGACCAGCAGACCATCGATTACCTGCGCCTGACCGGCCGTGAAGAACAGCAGGTCAAACGGGTGGAAACCTATGCCAAGGTCGCCGGCCTGTGGGCCGACAGCCTGGCCGGCGCGGTATACGAGCGTACCCTGAGCTTCGACTTGTCGAGCGTGGTACGCAACATGGCCGGCCCGTCCAACCCGCATGCCCGCGTGGCCACCAGCGAGCTGGCGGCCAAAGGTATTGCCGGCAGCTGGCAGCAAGTGCCAGGGCAGATGCCTGATGGTGCGGTGATCATTGCCGCCATCACCAGCTGTACCAACACCAGCAACCCGCGCAACGTGATCGCCGCAGGCCTGATTGCACGCAACGCCAACAGGCTGGGCCTTACCCGCAAGCCGTGGGTCAAGTCATCGCTGGCCCCGGGCTCCAAGGCGGTGCAGCTGTACCTGGAAGAGGCTGGCCTGGAGAAAGAACTGGAGCAACTGGGCTTTGGCATCGTCGCCTTCGCCTGTACGACCTGCAACGGCATGTCTGGTGCCCTCGACCCGGAGATCCAGCAGGAAATCATCGACCGTGACCTGTACGCCACCGCCGTGCTGTCGGGCAACCGCAACTTCGACGGGCGTATCCACCCGTATGCCAAGCAAGCCTTCCTGGCCTCGCCACCCTTGGTGGTCGCCTATGCGATTGCGGGCACCATTCGCTTCGACATCGAAAAGGACGTGCTGGGCGTGGTCGATGGCCAGGAAATCCGCCTCAAGGACATCTGGCCCAGTGACGAAGAGATCGACGCCGTGGTGCGTGCGGCGGTCAAGCCGGAGCAATTCCGCAAGGTGTACATCCCGATGTTCGCCATCGAGGAAGACCGCGGGCCGAAAGTGGCACCGTTGTATGAGTGGCGGCCAATGAGCACCTATATTCGCCGGCCGCCGTACTGGGAAGGCGCCTTGGCCGGTGAGCGTACCCTGCGTGGCATGCGCCCACTGGCGGTGTTGCCGGACAACATCACCACCGACCACCTGTCGCCATCCAATGCGATCATGCTCGACAGTGCTGCGGGCGAGTACCTGGCGAAAATGGGCCTGCCAGAAGAAGACTTCAACTCTTACGCGACCCACCGCGGCGACCACCTGACCGCCCAGCGCGCGACCTTTGCCAACCCCAAGCTGTTCAACGAGATGGTGCGTAACGCAGACGGCAGCGTGAAGCAAGGCTCGCTGGCGCGAATCGAACCGGAAGGCAGGGTGACCCGCATGTGGGAGGCGATCGAGACCTACATGCAGCGCAAGCAGCCGCTGATTATTGTGGCCGGTGCCGACTACGGCCAGGGCTCATCGCGTGACTGGGCGGCCAAGGGTGTGCGCCTGGCCGGTGTCGAGGCCATTGTCGCAGAAGGTTTCGAGCGCATTCACCGCACCAACCTGGTAGGCATGGGCGTGCTGCCGCTGGAGTTCAAACCCGGCACCGACCGCAAGACCTTGGGGCTGGACGGTAGCGAAACCTATGACGTGCTGGGTGCGCGTACGCCGCGCGCTACCCTGACCCTGGTGGTCACCCGGGCCAATGGCGAGCGCATCGATGTGCCGGTGACCTGCCGCCTGGACACGGCCGAGGAAGTGTCGATCTACGAAGCGGGCGGGGTGCTGCAGCGCTTCGCCCAGGACTTCCTCGAAGCTACCGCCTAACACCAAGAGCAGGGGCCGCGTTGCGGCTTATCGCCGGCGAGCCAGCTCCCACAGGAGTCGCGCAATCTCGATGGCAGCACGGTCCCTGTGGGAGCTGGCTTGCCGGCGATGGGCTGCAAAGCAATCCCGAGGGTCTCATGCCCATCAGACAGGACAGCAAAGCAATGGCTCACGTACCGCAAACAAGAATACCCGCCACCTACATCCGTGGTGGCACCAGCAAAGGCGTGTTCTTCCGCCTGCAAGACCTGCCCGAGCCGGCGCAGGTCCCAGGCCCTGCCCGCGACGCGCTATTGCTGCGGGTCATCGGCAGCCCCGACCCTTACGGCAAGCAGATCGACGGCATGGGCGGCGCGACCTCCAGCACCAGCAAGACCGTCATCCTGTCGCCCAGCATCAAGCCGGGCCATGATGTCGATTACCTGTTCGGCCAGGTCAGCATCGACAAGGCCTTTGTCGACTGGAGCGGCAACTGCGGCAACCTGTCTGCTGCGGTCGGGTCGTTCGCCATCAGTAGCGGCCTGGTCGACAGCGCGCGCATTCCACGCAACGGCGTGGCCACCGTGCGTATCTGGCAGGCGAACATCGGCAAGACCATCATTGCCCACGTGCCGGTCACTGAAGGCGAGGTGCAGGAAACCGGAGACTTCGAGCTGGATGGGGTAACGTTCCCGGCAGCGGAAGTGCAGTTGGAGTTCCTTGACCCGGCTGCGGACGAGGACGGTGCCGGCGGTGCCATGTTCCCGACCGGCAACCTGGTCGACGACCTTGAGGTGCCGGGTGTCGGCACCTTCAAGGCCACCTTGATCAATGCCGGCATCCCGACCATTTTCATCAATGCTGCCGATATCGGCTACACCGGCACGGAGTTGCAGGACGCCATCAACGGTGACCCGCAAGCGCTGCTGCGCTTCGAGGCCATCCGTGCCCATGGCGCCGTGCGTATGGGCCTGATCGACCATGTCGACCAGGCTGCCGGGCGTCAGCACACACCGAAAGTGGCCTTCGTCGCACCACCCAGCACCTACACGGCGTCCAGTGGCAAGGCGGTAATGGCAAGCGAGATCGACCTGTTGGTACGGGCCTTGTCGATGGGCAAACTGCACCATGCCATGATGGGCACCGCGGCGGTGGCGATCGGTACGGCGGCGGCCATTCCCGGTACGCTGGTCAACCTGGCCGCGGGCGGGGGCGAGCGCAGCGCCGTGCGTTTCGGCCATCCCTCGGGCACGCTGCGGGTCGGCGCCGAAGCCCGCCAGGTAAACGGCGAGTGGACAGTGACCAAGGCAATCATGAGCCGCAGTGCTCGCGTGCTGATGGAGGGCTGGGTTCGCGTGCCTGGCGACAGCTTTTAACCCACCCCTGGCGCTCGGCCTCAAGCGGGGCCGCTGCGCGGCCCTATCGCTGGCAAGCCAGCTCCCACAGGGAGCGCACCAGGGCTGACAGGTGTTTGCCACAAGATGTCACACGCGCTGAAGATGCAGTGGCGAGCACCTGACAACCCTGGTGCGCCGCCCTGTGGGAGATTCCATGGTTTCTGGCAAGGGTAGCCGGAGCATCTTCAGCGCCTGTGAGATCGAGCGCCGCCCGCGCGGCGCAATCGCGAGCTGCGCT
>NZ_RHQO01000036.1:0-53521 GCF_003935475.1 Pseudomonas sp. p99-361
CGGCGCTCGATCTCACAGGCGCTGAAGATGCTCCGGCTACCCTTGCCAGGAACCATAGAATCTCCCACAGGGACCGCGCTGGCCTTGGCGTTTGTTACAGGGCAGCGACTCCCTGATCATTGAAAAGGCTCTCGGCCCAGCGCGGTCCCTGTGGGTTGTTGCTGCGCGCTACCACCGACCACCCAGCGCGCGGAACAGGTCGACCTGTGCCTGCGCCAGGCGCCCTTGGGCCTCGACCTGGCTGGCGCGCAGGCGGATCAGTTCGCGTTCGCTGTCGAGCAATGCCAGGCCGTCCACCGTGCCGGCGCGGTAGTTGTTCTGGGCCAGGGCAAAGCCCCGCTCGCTATGGCCAAGCGCTGCCTCCAGTGCCTGCTGGCGCTGCCGCTCACCGGCGTAACGCGCCAGGGCCTGGCGCACGTCCTTTAGCGCATTCAACGCTACGCCCTGGTAGCGGGCGATCTGCGCCTGCTGCAATGCTCGGGCCTTGCCAACCCGCGCGCGATTGGCCTTCAGGTTGGGAAACTGCCAGTGAATCAGCGGGCCGATCCCGAACATCACCGCGCGGCTGTCGCCGAGGTCGGCCAGGTGAGCGGCGGAGGAGGTCAACGAGGCGCCGAAGCTGACCTTCGGGTACAGGTCCGCCCGGGCGATTTCGGTCTCCAGCGCAGCAGCCCGCAGTTCCCGTTCTGCCTGGCGCAGATCCGGCCTTCGCTCAAGCAGGCGCCACCCATCGCCAAGCGGTAGCGGCACCGACACCGTGGGGATGGCGCTACAGTCGCCTACCGGTGCCGCAGCCGCCTGGCCACTGAGCATGGCCAGTTCGTAAAGCGCCATCTGCCGCCTGGCAACGAGCATCGGCAGTTGCGCCCGCACCTGCTCACGCAAGCCCAGCAGGCGCTCGCTGTCGAGCGCCGTTGCCACGCCGGCCTGTTGCTGGCGTTCACCCAGTTGCACGCTGCGCTCGAGGCTTTGCAACGACTGCCTGGCCTGGGCCAGGCGTGCGCCATACACGCATTGAGCCAGGTAGGCGCGGCTGGTCTGGGTGACCACCTGCAGGCGTACCAAGTCCCGTGCTGCAGCGCTGGCATCGGCTTGAGCGCGGGCACGCTCGATGGCCGCACGTACCTGGCCCCAGACATCCACCTGGTAGGCCAGCTCGATGCCGGGGCTGAATTGCCATTGTGACGGCGCATGGCTTTCAGTGGCCTCGGCCAGGGTCTGGTCATCGGCGCTCTTGCCATAGGTTGCGCCAACCTCCACCGCAGTGGCGGGCCAGCGGCGCGCGTCGAATTCACCGATACCCGCCAGCATGGCCTGCACAGTGGAATCTGCCTGGGCCAGGTCCTGGTTATGCGCCAGGGCCAGCTGTACCCAGCGGTTGAGTTGCGGGTCCTGGAACAGCGCCCACCATTGCGCGGGTAACGGCTGCTGGCTGACCCCCGCCGGCAGGTCTGCCAACGGGTTTGCCTGCAGCACGGGTGGCGGCGCGGCGGGGGCCGGCTGCCGCGTGCACGCCGTGAGGGCACCGAGCACGGCGAGCGTGGCGCCCAGCCGGGCAGCGAAGGGAGAAAAGTGCAGTAAAGGCATCACACAGGTCACTTGAAGGGGGTGATGCGAGGTTAACCAGGGATGGGGAAGCGGCGCTGTCGCAAGCAGGACAAGCCTGCGCGCAAGCGGGACAACCTGCTGTTCAGTGACCGCGTGTGAGGTTGTGCTGCCAGTCACTCGGCGCGTAGCCGAGGATGCGCTTGAACATGGCGGTGAACGCGCTTGCACTTTGGTAACCGTGCTCCAGCGCCACGTTGAGAATCGGCTGCCCCTGCGCCAGGCATTGCTGGCTGAGCATTACCCGTGCGCGGGCGCGCCACTCGCCATACGACATGCCCAGTTCGCGTTGAAACAGCCGCGCCACGCTGCGCGCACTCAGGTTCAACTGCGCGCCACACTGCGCCAGCGTCAGGTCCTGGGCCGGGTACTGGAGAAAGCCCTCGCACCAGGCACGCAAGCGCGGGTGCGAGGGCGTGGGCACGAAGGCATGGATGCGCCGAGCGGCGGACAACTCGTTCAGGATCAATGCCCGTGCATGCTCGCCGTCACGCCGGTCGAGCATGCGTGACGCGGCCAGGATCAGTTCCCGCAGCAAGCCGGATACCACGATGACCTGGCAGCACGCGATGCCGGCGTCGAGCAGCAACGTGCGCATGCTCACCACGCCCTGCATGCGGATGGCGTGGCTGACCCCGGCAGGCACCCACAGTGCATGCCCGCCGGGGATCACCCAGTCGCCTCCCGCGCTGCTGACGCGCATTACCCCGCTGGCGGCATAGATCAGCTGGTCTTCAGCGTGGCAATGGCTGGCGACCTGGTCGCCGTGGCCGTAGTCCATTTCCAGTGTTCGCATTCAAGGCATCCTCGATATTGGATCCAATTATACGGCGGTGGATTTTCATCGGGTTGCGATGGTAGGCATGGAAAAGGGGTGACCAAGACGCAAAATGGCTGTTTGGCAGTTGAACGTGGTGAATTATTGCCAAGCGAGTGCTACGCACAACAAGTAAAGCGGCTTCTGTTGTCAGATCCAGACATCATTGACGGCGGTGCGCTCGCCGCCCTCATGCCCGGTGTTCAGAATGCCGCGGGGCTCGATCATCATCAGTTTTGCTTCGCCCTCTGCGGCTGTCCTGTGTTCGATACCGCGCGGCACGACGTACAGCTCACCGGGGTTGACGTACACACAGTCACCGGGCAGATCGATGCGCAAAACACCCTCCAGCACCAGAAATGCTTCGTCGGTTTCCGGGTGTGCATGCCAGATGAATTCGCCTTCAATGCGCACCACCTTGAATTGGTAGTCGTTCATTTCGGCAACGACCCTGGGGCTCCACTGCTGCTCGATCAGCGACGCTTTGTACAGCAGGTTGGCAGGCTGGGAGGGGATACGGGCTTCAGACATGACAATTCCTCGTTGAGTGGAGTGGCCAGCCTAACGGTCTGCAACAGGCGCATCTTGTACGATCCTGCAAGTCAGCGGGTGGGGCGCAGGCGCTCCAGCCAACGCAAGGGCGGCACCCCATAGCAACGGGTGAAATGCCGGGTCATGTGGCTCTGGTCATGAAAGCCGGCAGCAAGGGCCGCATCGACCAGGCTGAAGCCGTCGACCACCATGCGCCGCAAACAGTCGAGGCGGCGCAAGGTGACGAAGCGGTAGGGGCTGGTGCCGTACAGCGTGCGAAAATCACGCGACAGGCTCCAGCGCTCGCGGCCGCTGGCCTGTTCGAGCATGTCCAGGGTAATGCTCTGGTGCAGGTGCGCCATGATGAAAGCCCGGGCCCGCTCGGCGGCTTGGTAGTCCAGGCGCTTGCGCCCGCGTGGTTTGCCGCCGACCGCCAACAAGGCCATGGCCAGGTCGTACAGGGCGTCCTGCTGCTCCATTGGCTCCAACGGGTGGTCCACGGCCTGTACCAGTGCCTCGCTGGCCTGGTACAGCCGTGGGTCGCTGGACAGCCCGCCAGCGATGAAGGGCAGTGGCTGGCCACCCAGCACGTTCTGGATCAGGGCCGGGTCTACGTAAGCCATGCGGTAGCGAAAGCCTGCGTTGGTGCCGGCCATGCCGTCATGCAGCTCGTCCGGGTGCAGCACCAGGGTGTTGCCGGGTATGCCGTGGCGCAGCGAGCCCTTGTAATGGAAGCTTTGCACGCCGGCCAGGGTTCGCCCGACCGAGTAGGTATCGTGGCGATGCGGGTCGTAACCGTGGCTGCCGAACCAGGCTTCGATACGCTCGATGCCGCCCGGCTGGTCGCTGCGGATTACCCAGTCGGACGGTGGCGGGTCAGCTTTACGGTTCATCGCGGTGGGAGCCTGGGCGGAGCACGGCTGGGGCGGCCGTGAGGGGAGGAGAAGGAAGGGTAACCGGACTGTCCGCTGTCGGGCAATCGGGTCGCCGCCAAGGGCCGCCCTGCCAGGTTATCTACCAACGTTGACTCGACCAGGGTGCTTGTCGATGCTGAAATCGAGCAAGCACAACTACAATGGGCCGGGAGCGCCAATGAACCGCAACGAACTGCGCAAAGCCGATATCAACCTGATGGTGGTGTTCGAAGCGCTGATGCAGGAGCGCAACCTTACCCGCGCCGCAGAAAAGCTGTTCGTCGCCCAACCTACGGTCAGCGCTGCGCTGGCGAGGTTGCGGGCGATGTTCAATGACCCGTTGCTGATCCGTGTGGGCAACCGCATGGAGCCATCGGCCCGCGCCCAGGAAGTGATCAAGCACCTCACCCCGGCCCTGGATGCGATGTCTGTGGCCCTTAGCCTGACCCACGATTTCGACCCACTTTCCAGCAAGATGACCTTTCGCATCGGTTTGTCCGATGACGTCGAGTCCGGGCTGTTGCCGCCCTTGTTGCGGGCGCTGCGGGTCGAGGCGCCGAACGTGGTGGTGGTCGTGCAGCACGTGGATTACTGGCGCATTCCCGACTTGCTGGCGGCGGGGGATGTCACGGTCGGCATCAGCCAGACCCGGGGCCTGCCGGCCAATGCCAAGCGCAAGGTATTGCGCTGCATGCAGGCCAGGGTGGTGCGCGCCGACAAATCCACCACGGCGTTGACGTTGGATGAGTTCTGCGCCCGCCCGCACGTTCAGGTTTCGCCTACGGCCAATACCCACGGTGTAGTCGATGACTGGCTCAAGGAGCTGGGGCGCGAACGCCAGGTGGTGTTGTCGGTGCCGCAATTCAGTACGCTGCCGGCGATCCTGGCCGGTACCGAACTGCTGGCCTGCTGCCCCGATTACGCGGCCCAGGGGATGGAGCGCTGGGGCAACCTGCAGGCCGAGCAACTGCCGTTCGCCGCCACGGCGCTGGAGCTGGCCATGGTCTGGCTGAGCACTACCGACAATGACCCGGCCGAGCGCTGGCTGCGCGGCCGCCTGGAGCACTACATGGGCGGTATGGCCTAGCCGGCAGAAGGGTGCTTAAAGGCCCGCTTCCAGGTCCAGCAGGTCCTGCACGGTCTGCCGCCGGCGGATCATCCGCAGTGCACCGTTCTCGATCAGGAACTCTGGCAGCAGTGGCCGGCTGTTGTAGTTGGACGACATTGATGCGCCATAGGCCCCGGCATCGTGGATCACCAGCAGGTCGCCCACCTGTGCTTGCGGCAGGTCTTGCGGGGTGAGTTCCTGGTCGTCCTGGGTGAATACGTCACCCGACTCGCACAGCGGCCCGGCCACCACGGTTGGCTGGCGTGGGCGCTCCACCGGCTGGCCGTTGGCATCGAGCAGGGTCATGCCGTGGTAGGCGCCGTACATGGCCGGGCGCATCAGGTCATTGAAGCCGGCGTCGATCATCACGAAGGTATTGCGCCCCACCTGTTTCACCGCCCGCACCTCGGCCACCAGGTAGCCGCACTCGGCCACCAGGAAGCGGCCGGGTTCGATCTCCATACGCACCGGGTGGCCGAGCATCGCTTCGATTTCCTTGCGTGCCACTGCCCAGGTCTGGGCGTAGCGCTGCAGGTCGACCGGCTTGTCGCTGCTGCGGTAGGGGGTGGAAAGCCCGCCCCCGATGGAAAACGCCTCGATGTCCACCCCCAGGCGGCCGACCAGTTCGATCATCGAGCGGGCTACCTGTTCCAGGTGCTGGTAATCCACGCCCGAGCCAATGTGCATGTGCACGCCGACCAGGTGCAGGCCGTGTGCCTTGATCACGCCCAGCGCTTCGTCCAGCTGCTCATGCCAGATGCCGTGCTTGCTGTTTTCACCGCCGGTGTTGGTCTTGCGGCTATGGCCGTGGCCAAAGCCGGGGTTGATGCGGACCCACACGCGGTGGCCAGGGGAGCGCTCGCCCAGCTGGCGCAGCATGTCGATGGAGCCGGCGTTCACTTCGATCTTTTCTGCCACCACCCGCTCCAGGGTAGGCCGGTCCAGTGCATCGCAGGTCAGCACCACGCCGGCCGGGTCGCCCTGAACGCTGGCGCCGGCAGCGAAGGCCCGCTCCATCTCGCCCAGCGACACGGCGTCCAGCACCAGGCCGTGGCCGCGCATCAGGCGCAGCACGTGCAGGTTGGGGTTGGCTTTCTGGGCGAAGCGTACGGTGTCGAACACCTTCAGCTGTTCGACACGCTCGGCGATGGTGCCGGTGTCGTAGGCCCACAACGGCGAGCCATGTCGGCGCACTGCCTCGGCCAGGAGGGTGAAGGGTGTTGTCATGTTGGCGCTACTCGCTCAGGTGATACCAGGAAGGAAAGCAGGATACGATAAAGGAGGAATTCAGAAAAATAGCTTTTTTTCTGTCGGCCATTCATATCTGATATGGCCACTGTTATTACGCAGGGCGTTGCCGTGAAATTGTCCGTCCGCCATATCGAAGTGTTCCGCGCCATCATGGCGGCGGGCAGCGTCACCGCCGCAGCTCGCCTGCTGTTCACTTCGCAGCCCACCGTCAGCCGCGAGCTGGCCCGGCTGGAGCAGGTCACCGGGCTGAACCTGTTCCAGCGCGAAGGTGGGCGGCTGGTGCCTACAGCCCAGGCACTGCTGTTGATCGAAGAGGTGGAGCGCGCCTATGTCGGGCTGGAGCGGATCGACCGCTTTGCCCAGGCCATTCGCAATTTCGAGCAGGGCCGGTTGGCCATCACCTGCCTGCCGCTGTTCTCGCAAACCCTGCTGCCCAAGGCCTGCCAGCGCTTTCACCAGCAGCACCGGGGGGTGAGTGTGAGCATTCTGGCCCAGGAATCGCCGTTGCTGGAGGAGTCACTGGTGGCCCAGCAGCACGACCTGGGCCTGACCGAGGTCGAGCAGATACCGCGCGGGGCGTATGGGGAGCGGCTGTTCAGCGCCAACATGGTGTGCGTGCTGCCCGAACACCACCCGTTGCAGGCCAAGGCCGAGCTGGCGTTGAGCGATTTTCACGAAGTCGATTTCATCAACCTGGCCAGCCTGGACACCTACCGCCAGCAACTGGACCAGCACTTTCGCGCGGCGGGTGTGAACCGCCGCACGGTGATCGAGACGACCAGTGCGGCCTCGGTCTGCGCCATGGTGCGCCAGGGCCTGGGGGTTGCCATCATCAATCCGCTGAGCGGCCTGGAGGCCGCGCAGGGCGGGCTGCCGATCCGGCCGTTGCGGGTATCGGTGCCATACCAGGTGATGCTGATCCGCCCGGATCATCGGCCGGCTTCGGCTGCGGTGGAGCCGTTTTGTGAGGCATTGCGGGCGCAGGCTAAAGCAATGCAACAAGCGCTGGCATGAGCAGGGGCGACGCGCGGCGTATGAAGCCCTAAAGCTCGCAGACGAAGGTGCCAGTGCCGGCCAGGATGTTCTCCAGGGTTTCCTTCACCTCATCCAGGTCACTGAGGTCGCTGGTCAGGTTGATTTCCAGCACCTCATCCCCCTTCAGCGCATCGCGGTCACCGGCCGCCACTTCGATCAGCAGGCGCTTGGCACTCAAGGTCACTTTCAGCCCGTCCAGCGTCGACGGCTCGTCATCCAGGGTCAGGTCGACGGTGTCTTCGTCCGGGTAGCGGGTAAGCAGGAACATCTGGCCCTTGTCGCTGTGGCAGCACAGGGTCGCCATGTTGTCTTCCTCGTCATCGCAAGGGGTGGCGAACAGCAGGGCGGTGTTGATTTGCATGAGCAGGCTCGGATCAAAGGAAACGGAAGGGAATTCTGACAGTCTTGGCTACATGCATAAACGTAAAGTTACCGCCCCTTGACCGAAATTGTCGCAGCGCTGCAAGCCTTGATGACCGATCAGTCGTTAAGCTTCGCCAAGCCCGGGCGTGCCTGCGCACGTTCCACCTCTGGTTTTTACCGTCCGCCTTGCCACGGGTTGGCTATCGTTGATCCGTAAATGGCGCACGCAGCGACGCTTCAACTATTACAAAGCCCAAGCGGAGTACCACAGATGGCGTTCTTCACCGCAGCCAGCAAAGCCGACTTCCAGCACCAACTGCAAGCGGCCCTGGCGCAGCACATCAGCGAACAGTCCCTGCCACAAGTGGCGCTGTTCGCCGATCAGTTCTTCGGCATCATCTCTCTGGACGAACTCACCCAGCGCAGGCTTTCCGACCTGGCCGGCTGCACCCTGTCGGCCTGGCGCATCATCGAGCGTTTCGACCCCCAGTCCCCGCAAGTACGCGTGTACAACCCCGATTACGAACGCAACGGCTGGCAGTCGACCCACACCGTGGTCGAGGTGCTGCACCACGACCTGCCGTTCCTCGTCGACTCGGTACGTACCGAGCTCAACCGCCGCGGCTATAGCATCCACACCCTGCAAACCACCGTGCTCAGCGTGCGCCGGGGCGCCAACGGCGAGCTGCTGGAGCTGCTGCCCAAGGGCAGCCGGGGCGAGGGGGTGCAGCACGAGTCGCTGATGTACCTGGAGATCGACCGCTGCGCCAACGCCGCCGAACTGGCCGTGTTGACCCGCGAGATCGAACAGGTGCTGGCTGAGGTTCGGGTGGCGGTTGCCGACTTCGAGCCGATGAAAGCCAAGCTGCAGGAAGTGCTCGCCAAGGTGGAGCAAACCGCGTTCGGCCCGGCGCAAAACGAGAAGGGCGAGGTCAAGGCCTTCCTCGAGTGGCTGCTGGACAACCACTTTACCTTCCTCGGCTATGAGGAATTCACCGTTGCCAGCACCGCCGATGGCGGCCAGATGGTCTACGACGAACAGTCGTTCCTCGGCCTGCCGCGCCGCCTGCGTGTGGGCCTGACGGCCGACGAACTGCGCATCGAAGACTACGCCGTGGCTTACCTCAACGAGCCGCTGCTGCTGTCGTTCGCCAAGGCCGCGCTGCCCAGCCGCGTGCACCGCCCGGCCTACCCGGACTACGTCTCGATCCGCCAGCTGGACGCCGACGGCAAGGTCATCAAGGAGCACCGCTTCATGGGCCTGTACACCTCGTCGGTGTACGGCGAAAGCGTGCATGCCATTCCGTATATCCGCGGCAAGGTCGCGGAAGTGGAGCGCCGCTCGGGCTTCGATCCCAAGGCTCACCTGGGCAAGGAGCTGGCCCAGGTGCTGGAGGTGCTGCCGCGCGACGACCTGTTCCAGACGCCAATCGACGAGCTGTTCACCACGGTCATGGCGATCGTGCAGATCCAGGAGCGCAACAAGATCCGCGTGTTCCTGCGCAAGGACCCGTACGGCCGCTTCTGCTACTGCCTGGCCTACGTGCCGCGGGAAATCTACTCCACCGAAGTGCGGCAGAAGATCCAGCAGGTATTGATGGAGCGCCTGAAGGCCAGCGACTGCGAGTTCTGGACGTTCTTCTCCGAGTCGGTGCTGGCCCGCGTGCAGTTGATTCTGCGGGTCGACCCGAAAAACCGCATCGACATCGACCCGCAGCAGCTGGAGCGCGAAGTGGTGCAGGCCTGCCGCTCGTGGCGCGACGACTATTCTGCGCTGGTCGTGGAGAACTTCGGCGAAGCCCAGGGCACCAACATCCTGGCCGACTTCCCCACCGGCTTCCCGGCGGGCTACCGCGAGCGTTTCGCCGCCCACTCGGCGGTGGTCGACCTGCAGCACGTGCTCAACCTGTCGGAAAGCAAGCCCCTGGCGATGAGCTTCTACCAGCCGTTGACCCAGGTCGGCGAGCGCATCCTGCACTGCAAGCTGTACCACGTGGACACGCCGCTGGCGCTGTCCGATGTGTTGCCGATTCTGGAAAACCTCGGCCTGCGCGTACTCGGCGAGTTCCCGTACCGGCTGCGCCATGCCAGTGGCCGTGAGTACTGGATCCACGACTTCGCCTTCACCTACAGCGAAGGCCTTAGCCTGGATATCCAGCAGCTCAATGACACCCTGCAGGACGCGTTCATCCATATCGTGCGCGGCGATGCCGAGAACGATGCCTTCAACCGCCTGGTGCTGACCGCCGGCCTGCCTTGGCGCGACGTGGCACTGCTGCGTGCCTACGCCCGTTACCTCAAGCAGATCCGCCTGGGCTTCGACCTTGGCTACATCGCCAGCACCCTGAACAACCACACCGACATCGCCCGTGAGTTGACCCGGCTGTTCAAGACCCGCTTCTACCTGGCGCGCAAGCTGACCCAGGACGACCTGGACGACAAGCAGCAGCGCCTGGAACAGGCCATTCTGACCGCGCTGGACGAGGTGCAGGTACTCAACGAAGACCGCATCCTGCGCCGCTACCTGGACCTGATCAAGGCCACCCTGCGCACCAACTTCTACCAACCGGACGCCAACGGCCAGAACAAGTCGTATTTCAGCTTCAAGTTCAACCCGCGTCTAATTCCCGAGCTGCCCAAGCCGGTGCCCAAGTTCGAGATATTCGTCTATTCGCCGCGGGTCGAGGGCGTGCACCTGCGCTTTGGCAACGTGGCCCGTGGTGGCTTGCGCTGGTCCGACCGCGAAGAAGACTTCCGCACCGAAGTGCTCGGCCTGGTCAAGGCCCAGCAGGTGAAGAACTCGGTGATCGTGCCGGTGGGTGCCAAGGGCGGCTTCCTGCCGCGGCGCCTGCCGCTGGGTGGCAGCCGTGACGAGATCGCGGCCGAAGGCGTGGCGTGCTACCGCATCTTCATTTCCGGCTTGCTCGACATTACCGACAACCTCAAGGATGGCGGCGTGGTTCCGCCGGCCAACGTGGTGCGCCACGACGATGACGACCCGTACCTGGTGGTGGCGGCCGACAAGGGTACCGCGACCTTCTCCGACATCGCCAACGGCATTGCCATCGACTACGGTTTCTGGCTGGGCGACGCCTTCGCCTCGGGCGGTTCGGCCGGCTACGACCACAAGAAAATGGGCATTACTGCGCGCGGCGCCTGGGTCGGCGTGCAGCGGCACTTCCGTGAGCGCGGCATCAACGTGCAGGAAGACCCGATCACCGTCATCGGTGTGGGGGACATGGCCGGCGACGTATTCGGCAACGGCCTGCTGATGTCCGACAAACTGCAATTGGTGGCCGCGTTCAACCACCTGCACATCTTCATCGACCCCAACCCCGAGCCGGCTTCCAGCTTCGCCGAACGCAAGCGCCTGTTCGACCTGCCGCGCTCGGCCTGGACCGACTACGACACCAGCATCATGTCCGAAGGCGGTGGCATCTTCCCGCGCAGCGCCAAGAGCATTGCCATCAGCCCGCAGATGAAGGAACGCTTCGCCATCGAAGCCGACCGCCTGACCCCGACCGAGTTGCTGAACGCGTTGCTCAAGGCCCCGGTCGATCTGCTGTGGAATGGTGGGATCGGCACCTACGTCAAGGCCAGCAGCGAAAGCCACGCCGACGTCGGCGACAAGGCCAACGACGCGCTGCGGGTCAACGGCAACGAGCTGCGCTGCAAGGTGGTGGGCGAGGGTGGCAACCTGGGCATGACCCAGCTTGGCCGGGTGGAGTTCGGCCTGCACGGCGGGGCGACCAACACCGACTTCATCGACAACGCCGGCGGCGTGGACTGCTCTGACCACGAGGTCAATATCAAGATCCTGCTCAATGAAGTGGTGCAGGGTGGCGACATGACCGAGAAGCAGCGTAACCAGCTGCTTGGCAGCATGACCGATGAAGTCGCCAGCCTGGTGCTGGGCAACAACTACAAGCAGACCCAGGCGCTGTCGCTGGCCGCCCGCCGCGCCCGTGAACGCATTGCCGAGTACAAGCGCCTGATGGCTGACCTGGAGGCGCGGGGCAAACTGGACCGTGCCATCGAGTTCCTGCCGTCCGAGGAGCAACTGGCCGAACGCCTGGCCGCCGGCCATGGCCTGACCCGTGCCGAGCTGTCGGTGCTGATCTCGTACAGCAAGATCGACCTCAAGGAGCAGTTGCTGAAGTCGCAGGTGCCCGACGACGACTACCTGACCCGCGACATGGAAACCGCCTTCCCGCCGTCGCTGGTCAGCAAGTTCGCCGAATCCATGCGCCGCCACCGCCTGAAGCGTGAAATCGTCAGCACCCAGATCGCCAACGACCTGGTCAACAATATGGGCATCACCTTCGTCCAGCGCCTGAAGGAGTCGACTGGCATGAGCCCAGCCAACGTGGCCGGGGCTTACGTGATCGTGCGCGACATCTTCCACCTGCCGCACTGGTTCCGCCAGATCGAGGCCCTCGACTACCAGGTGCCGGCGGAGGTCCAGCTGACCTTGATGGACGAGCTGATGCGCCTGGGCCGCCGTGCAACCCGCTGGTTCCTGCGCAGCCGCCGCAACGAGCAGGACGCCGGGCGCGACACCGCGCACTTCGGGCCGAAAATCGCGCAGCTCGGGCTCAAGCTCGATGAGTTGCTCGAAGGCCCGACCCGCGAACGCTGGATGGTGCGCTACCAGGGCTTCGTCGAGGCTGGCGTGCCGGAACTGCTGGCGCGCATGGTGGCGGGTACCAGCCACCTGTACACGTTGCTGCCGATCATCGAAGCGGCTGACGTTACCGGGCATGAGCCGGCGCAGGTGGCCAAGGCGTTCTTCGCCGTGGGCAGCGCGCTGGACCTGACCTGGTACCTGCAGGAAATCAGCAACCTGCCGGTGGAAAACAACTGGCAGGCGCTGGCCCGCGAGGCCTTCCGTGACGACATCGACTTGCAGCAGCGGGCGATCACCATTTCGGTCCTGCAAATGGCCGACGGGCCGCAAGACATGGACGCCCGTGTGGCGCTGTGGGCCGAGCAGCACCGGGTGATGGTAGAGCGCTGGCGCGCGATGCTCGATGACCTGCGCAATGCCAGCGGCAACGACTATGCGATGTATGCGGTGGCCAACCGCGAGCTGGTCGACCTGGCCATGAGCGGGCAGGCCGCGGTGGTGCCTTCTTAAGCTGCAAGCTGCAAGCTGCAAGCTACAAGCTACAAGCTGCAAGCGGAGCTCACTGGTTTCGCTTGCAGCTTCTGGCTTTAGCACTGTTTAGATCGCGTACACAGCCCCCGCTTTTTCTTGAAGCTTGAAGCTTGAAGCTTGAAGCTTTCCTACTTGAACCGCCGCTCCACGCCTTTCTCCACCAGGATCTTCGCCGAAATCTCTTCCACCGAAAAATGCGTGGAATTGATGTTGGGAATGTTCTCCCGGCGGAACAAACTCTCCACCTCGCGCACCTCGAACTCGCACTGGGCAAAGCTTGAGTAACGACTGTTGGGCTTGCGCTCGTGGCGGATGGCCGTGAGGCGGTCAGGGTCGATGGTCAGGCCGAACAGCTTGTTGTGGTGCTTTTTCAGCACTGCCGGCAACTGCAGGCGTTCCATGTCGTCTTCGGTCAGGGGGTAGTTGGCGGCGCGGATGCCAAACTGCATGGCCATGTACAGGCAGGTTGGGGTCTTGCCGCAGCGCGACACACCCACCAGGATCAGGTCGGCCTTGTCGTAGTAGTGCGTGCGCGCGCCGTCGTCGTTGTCCAGGGCGAAGTTCACCGCCTCGATGCGTTCCATGTAGTTGGAATTGCCGCCGATCGAATGGGACTTACCCACGGAATACGACGAATGGGCGGTCAATTCCTGCTCAAGTGGGGATAAAAACGACGAAAAGATGTCGATCATGAAGCCATTCGACGTGGCCAGGATCTCACGTATGTCCTGGTTGACGATGGTGTCGAAGATGATCGGGCGCACCCCGTCACGCTCGGCCGCGGCATTGATCTGCTGGACCATGGTCCGCGCCTTGTCGGGCGAATCGATATACGGCCGGGTGAATTTGTTGAACGGGATGCTCTCGAATTGCGCGAGCAGACTCTGGCCCAGGGTTTCGGCTGTGATACCGGTGCCATCGGAGATGAAGAACGCGGTTCGTTTCATTTGCGACCTGGGCCTTAAGCTGATGAAGATTCTTGGATATGATAAGTTCGGTTTGCCGAATGCGGCTGTCGACATTCTGCCACATTTGCAAAGCCTATTTTCCAGGTACAGGCCACAAACGCCCGGCCAAGTCATAGCGGACAGGCGGGCGCCCTTTGAGCTTTTCCAACACAGTTAGTGGAGAGATCACCTTGGTAGAGTACGTAGTTTCCCTCGATAAGCTCGGCGTCCATGATGTGGAGCATGTGGGGGGCAAGAACGCATCCCTGGGCGAGATGATCAGCAACCTTGCCGGTGCTGGTGTATCGGTGCCGGGCGGCTTTGCCACTACGGCGCAGGCGTACCGCGATTTTCTCGAGCAGAGTGGCCTCAACGATCGAATCCATGCGGCGCTCGACGCCCTCGACGTGGATGACATCAACGCCCTGACCAAGACCGGCGCGCAGATCCGCCAGTGGGTCATGGAAGCCGACTTCCCGGCGCGTCTGGATTCGGAAATCCGTACGGCGTTTGCCGAAATGGCCGCTGGCAACGACAACATGGCCGTTGCCGTGCGCTCCTCTGCCACTGCTGAAGACTTGCCGGACGCCTCGTTCGCCGGCCAGCAGGAAACGTTCCTCAACATCCGCGGCGTGGACAACGTGATCCGCGCGGCCAAGGAAGTGTTCGCTTCGCTGTTCAACGACCGTGCCATTGCCTACCGCGTGCACCAGGGCTTCGATCACAAACTGGTCGCCCTGTCTGCCGGTGTGCAGCGCATGGTTCGTTCCGAAACCGGCACCGCCGGTGTCATGTTCACCCTCGATACCGAATCGGGCTTCCGCGACGTGGTGTTCATCACCGGCGCCTATGGCCTGGGTGAAACCGTGGTACAGGGTGCGGTCAACCCTGACGAATTCTACGTGCACAAGAACACCCTGCAGGCTGGCCGCCCGGCTATCCTGCGCCGCAACCTGGGCAGCAAGGCGATCAAGATGGTCTATGGCGATGAAGCCAAGGCCGGCCGTTCGGTGAAAACCGTGGAAGTCGACCGCGCCGAACGTGCGCGCTTCTGCCTGAGCGACGCCGAGGTCAGCGAACTGGCCAAGCAGGCGATGATCATCGAGCAGCACTACCAGCGCCCGATGGACATCGAATGGGCCAAGGACGGTGACGACGGCAAGCTGTACATTGTCCAGGCCCGCCCCGAAACCGTGAAAAGCCGCTCCAGCGCCAATGTCATGGAGCGCTACCTGCTGAAGGAAAAGGGCACGGTACTGGTCGAAGGCCGTGCCATCGGCCAGCGCATCGGCGCCGGCAAGGTCCGCGTGATCCACGATGTATCGGAAATGGACAAGGTGCAGCCAGGCGACGTGCTGGTTTCCGACATGACCGACCCGGACTGGGAACCGGTAATGAAGCGCGCCAGCGCCATTGTCACCAACCGCGGTGGGCGTACCTGCCACGCGGCGATCATTGCCCGTGAGCTGGGTATTCCGGCCGTGGTCGGTTGCGGCAACGCCACCCAGGTGCTCAAAGACGGCCAGGGCGTCACGGTTTCCTGCGCCGAAGGCGACACCGGCTTCATCTTCGAGGGTGAACTGGGCTTTGACGTCAAGCAGAACTCGGTCGATGCCATGCCCGAGCTGCCGTTCAAGATCATGATGAACGTCGGCAACCCGGACCGGGCCTTCGATTTTGCCCAGTTGCCCAACGCAGGCGTGGGCCTGGCGCGCCTGGAATTCATCATCAACCGCATGATCGGCGTGCACCCCAAGGCACTGCTGAACTACGCAGGCCTGCCTGCCGACCTCAAGGACAGTGTCGACAAGCGCATTGCCGGCTACAACGACCCGGTCGGCTTCTACGTCGAGAAACTGGTCGAGGGCATCAGCACCCTGGCCGCGGCCTTCTACCCGAAAAAGGTCATCGTGCGCCTGTCGGACTTCAAGTCCAACGAGTACGCCAACCTCATCGGCGGCAAGCTGTACGAGCCGGAAGAAGAGAACCCGATGCTGGGCTTCCGCGGTGCCTCGCGCTACATCAGCGAGTCGTTCCGTGACTGCTTCGAACTCGAGTGCCGCGCGCTCAAGCGCGTACGCAACGAGATGGGCCTGACCAACGTCGAAATCATGGTGCCCTTCGTGCGTACCCTGGGCGAGGCCAGCCAGGTCGTCGACCTGCTCGCCGAAAACGGCCTGGCCCGTGGCGACAACGGCCTGCGCGTGATCATGATGTGCGAGCTGCCGTCCAACGCCATTCTCGCCGAGGAATTCCTGGAGTACTTCGACGGCTTCTCGATCGGCTCCAACGACCTGACCCAGCTTACCCTGGGCCTGGACCGTGACTCGGGCATCATTGCCCACCTGTTCGACGAGCGTAACCCGGCCGTGAAGAAGCTGCTGGCCAACGCCATTGCCGCGTGCAACAAGGCTGGCAAGTACATCGGCATCTGCGGCCAGGGCCCTTCGGACCACCCGGACCTGGCCAAGTGGCTGATGGAGCAGGGCATCGAAAGCGTGTCGCTGAACCCCGACTCGGTACTCGAAACCTGGTTCTTCCTCGCCGAAGGCCAGGGCGCAGCCTGACGCAATAAAACGCGGGGGGCGTCTGGCGTGCCCCCGCCTGGTTTTTTCCAGGGCGAGTTCCAGCAATGGATCCCGCCCTTTTTTGTGCACCAAGCAACCTTATGCAAAGCAGTAGCCGTTTATTTCCCGTGGCCTTGCTCAGTGCCGAGCGCCGCGGCGACCTCAGTGAAGACGTGTACCGGATCAAGGCCGGCAACAGCCCTGATCCCAGTGTGGAGTTGGCCGTTACCCGCCTGGGGCTGGCCGACCAGGAGCACGCCCAGGGCGTGCCGGTGATTCTGCTGCATGGCAGTTTTTCCAACCGGCGTTTCTGGTATTCGCCCAAGGGCATCGGCCTGGGGGCCTATCTGGCTCGGGCCGGTTTCGACGTATGGATCCCGGAAATGCGTGGCCACGGCCTGTCGCCACGCAATGCAGCCTGGCGACACAACAGCGTAGCCGGCTACGCCCGTGACGACCTGCCAACCATCAACGCCTTCGTGCGCGAAAAAGCCGGCCAGGCGCCGCACTGGGTGGGCCACTCACTGGGTGGAACAACCTTGGTGGCAGCCTTGGGTGGCGGTTTTCTGACCGCCGACCAGGTCGCGAGCGTGGCACTGTTCGGCACACAGGTCAGCCGCGTGTACTGGCCGTTGAAAGTCCCGCCAGTGGCCTGGGGCGCGAAGTGGCTGCTCAAGCGCTGGGGGCAGATTTCCGGGCCGCGCTTCAAGCGTGGGCCAGAGGACGAACCCCTGGGGCTGGCCTTGGAAAGCCTGCGCTGGCATGGCTTGTTCGGGCGTTTTGGCGACAAGAAGCAGGATTGGTGGGCAGGGCTGGCTGAGGTTGATGTGCCGCTGTTGGCAGTGGCCGGCGCCGGTGACTTCCAGGACCCGGTGTGGGCCTGCCGCAAGCTGTTCGAGCAGGTGGGGGGCGAGCGCAAGCAGTTCCTGCGGCTGGGGCGTGAAGAAGGTTTTGAAGCCTTCGGGCATGTCGACATGCTGGTGAGCAAGGCTGCGCAGGTGCAAGTGTGGCCGCTGGTGGAGCGCTGGCTGCGTAACCCGCTGTTGCCGGTGCATGCGTCCACAGTGGTTGCAGAGCCTGTGCCGGTCAGCTGAGTTTGCGTCGCCTGTGCTGGCCTCTTCGCGGGCGCGCCCGCTCCTACAGGTACTGCACAAGCCTGCGAACCTGTGACAATCCTGTGGGAGCCGGCTTGCCGGCGATAGGGCCGGCACAGGCAAAACACACATGACTACCTAGTCCCGGATGACTGCAATGGGCTCTACGGTGTAGCCTTGGCCGATACCCGCTTTCGTTGTGACTGACAGGAGCTTCCCATGCAGCATTACGTAACGCCCGACCTGTGTGACGCCTACCCGGACCTGGTTCAGGTGCTGGAACCGATGTTCAGCAACTTCGGTGGCCGTGATTCGTTTGGCGGCCAGATCGTCACCATCAAGTGCTTCGAGGACAACTCGCTGGTCAAGGAGCAGGTCGAACTCGACGGCAAAGGCAAGGTGCTGGTAGTCGATGGCGGTGGGTCGCTGCGTCGCGCATTGCTGGGTGACATGCTTGCCGAAAAGGCTGCCAGGAACGGCTGGGAAGGCTTGTTGATCTACGGCTGCGTACGCGACGTCGATGTATTGATCCAGACCGACGTCGGCGTGCAGGCGCTGGCCAGCCACCCAATGAAGACCGACAAGCGCGGCATCGGCGACCTCAACGTGGCAGTGACCTTCGCCGGCGTGACGTTCCGCCCGGGCGAGTATGTGTACGCCGACAACAATGGCGTGCTGGTGTCGCCAAGCCCGTTGAAAATGCCGGAGTGATGCGCCGCACGCGCTGATGGAGCTTTGATGTTCGAGGAAGACAACGCGCAGTGGGGGCTGGTGCATGCCCTGGTGCTCGATGGCAAAGGCGGCGCGCGCTCGATTGCCCGTACCGAACTGGCCGACCTGCAATTGCAGCCCCAGCAGAGCCTGTGGCTGCACTGGGACCGCAGCCACCCGCAAACCCGTACCTGGCTGCTGAATGAAAGCGGCCTCAGCGAGTTCGCCTGCGAGCTGCTGCTGGAGGAAAACACCCGCCCGCGCTTGCTGCCCATGGCCGATGAACAGCTGCTGCTGTTCTTGCGTGGGGTCAACCTGAACCCGGGTGCCGAGCCGGAAGACATGGTCTCGGTGCGCATTTTCGCCGAGGCGCAGCGGGTCATCTCGCTGCGCTTGCGGCCCCTGCGCGCCAGCGACGAGGTGCTCCAGCTACTGGAACAGGGCAGGGGGCCCACATCCGCATCCGAACTGCTGCTGCTGATGGGGGAGCTGCTGACCGAAAAGGTGCAGGGCCTGGTCAGTGATCTCGCCGAACTGGTCGACCTGGAAGAAGAAAAGGTTGAATCCGACGAACGGTATACACCCGAACAAGGCAGCCTGCAGCAGATCCGTCGGCGGGCCGCCGGGTTGCGCCGGTTCCTGGCCCCGCAACGGGAAATCTATGCCCAGTTGTCACGCAGCAAGTGGGGCTGGTTCGCCTATGCCGATGCCGATTACTGGAACGAGCTTAACAACAGCCTGATCCGCTACCTGGAGGAGCTGGAGCTGACCCGCGAGCGCGCCGCGCTGGTGCTGGAGAGCGAAGACCGGCGCCGTAGCGAGCGGATGAACCGCACCATGTACCGCTTTGGCATCATCACCTGCATCTTTCTGCCGATGAGCTTCATCACCGGGCTGTTGGGCATCAATGTCGGTGGCATTCCGGGGGCGCAAAACCCCTACGGCTTCCTGTTCGCCTGCATTGTGGTGCTGGGGCTGGCGGTGGGGCAGTGGTGGTTGTTCCGCCGGTTGCGGTGGGTATGACGCGTGGGTGGGCTGCAGGCGAACATCACACCATTCGAAACATTCGTGCCAATCGGATGTGTGACCCATCGCCGGGCCATCTCGTCTCTAGCTGACACTGCGCGAGGTGCACATGCACGATCCGTTTGAAGAATCCCTGCGCGACCTGCTCAAGGCGTCACCCTCCGGCAACGACCGGGACGACCGGGATGACGCTGCCTGCTTGGGCCGCGTGCTGAAAACCGCCAACCGCCAGGTCGGTGCGGGTGATCTGTTCAGCTTGCTTGGCCGCTGGAGCCAGGCGCTGCTGATTGCCGTGAACAATGGCTCGGCGCATGTCGCGCCGGTGCGTCGACACACTTCCCGCAACGCTGCCACTGGCAGCAAAGCAGATAAGGCCGATTGAATATGGAACTCGATCTCTGGACCCAGAGCCTGGTCACCGCGATGACCGCCCTTTGGACCAAAGTGGCGAACTTCATCCCTAACCTGTTCGGCGCACTGGTCGTGGTGCTGCTCGGTTTCGTGGTAGCCAAGCTGCTCGATACACTGCTGTCCAAACTGCTGGCCAAATTCGGCCTGGACCGCCTCATGGCCGGTACCGGCCTGACCAAAATGCTGGGCCGGGTCGGCATACAGGTGCCCATTTCCACCCTGATCGGCAAGATCGTCTACTGGTTCGTACTGCTCATCTTCCTGGTTTCCGCCGCTGAATCGCTGGGCCTGGAGCGGGTTTCGGCGACCCTCGACATGCTTGCCCTGTACTTGCCGAAGGTGTTCGGCGGGGCCCTGGTGTTGCTGGCCGGCGTGCTGCTGGCACAGGTGGCCAATGGCCTGGTGCGCGGTGCTGCAGAAGGCATTGGCCTGGAGTATTCGGCAGGCCTGGGGCGTATCGCGCAAGGGCTGGTCATCATCATCAGCATTTCGGTGGCCATCAGCCAGCTGGAGGTGAAAACCGACCTGCTCAACCATGTGATCGTCATCGGCTTGATTACCGTTGGTCTGGCGGTTGCCCTGGCCATGGGCCTGGGCAGCCGCGAAATTGCCGGGCAGATTCTGGCCGGCATTTATGTTCGCGAGTTGTACCAGGTAGGCCAGCAGGTGCGGATTGGAGAGGTCGAAGGGCTCATCGAGGAAATCGGCACGGTGAAAACCACCCTGCTGACCGATGAGGGGGAGCTGGTGTCGTTGTCCAACCGCGAGCTGCTGGAACAGCGAGTCAATAGCCGCTAACCGCGTGAAAGCTGTTAATGTATGCCGCCGCGAAATTCGACCCAAGGGGTCGCGCGGCGACATTGACCTGACTGTCGGCCAGATCCGTTTTGAATAAAGTTCCTACGCCGCCCATGCGTTATGACCCTCGCGAGCTCACCGACGAAGAGTTGGTGGCGCGTTCGCATGAGGAGCTGTACCACGTCACCCGCGCCTATGAGGAGCTCATGCGGCGCTACCAGCGGACCCTGTTCAACGTTTGTGCACGTTATTTAGGGAACGACCGTGACGCGGACGATGTCTGTCAGGAAGTGATGCTGAAGGTGCTATATGGCCTGAAGAACTTCGAGGGTAAATCCAAGTTCAAGACCTGGCTCTACAGCATCACCTACAACGAGTGCATTACCCAGTACCGCAAGGAGCGCCGCAAACGGCGGTTGATGGATGCCCTGAGCCTTGACCCTATTGAAGAGGCGTCCGAGGACAAGGCACCGAAGCCGGAAGAAAAAGGCGGGCTGGACAAGTGGCTGGTGCATGTGAACCCGATCGACCGCGAGATCCTGGTGCTGCGTTTTGTCGCAGAGCTGGAGTTCCAGGAGATCGCCGACATCATGCACATGGGCCTGAGCGCGACGAAGATGCGATACAAGCGTGCGCTAGACAAGCTTCGTGAGAAATTTGCGGGCCTCGATGAAACTTAGTCGTCTGCAAATATCTCTAACGAATCGGCGAGTTCTGCTAGACTTGCCGTCGAGTTGTCCCCCTTGTTTATGGTGGGACTGCTTAACTATCACCAGATGGGGATTTAACGGATGAAATTGAAAAACACCTTGGGCTTGGCCATTGGTTCGCTCGTAGCCGCCACCTCGATTGGCGCTATGGCACAAGGTCAAGGCGCCGTCGAGACTGAAATCTTCTACAAGAAAGAATTCTTCGACAGCCAGCGCGACTTCAAGAACGACGGCAACCTGTTCGGCGGTTCGATCGGTTACTTCCTGACCGACGACGTTGAACTGCGTCTGGGCTACGACGAAGTGCACAACGCTCGTGGCGATGACGGCAAGAACATCAAGGGCTCGAACACCGCCCTGGACGCCGTTTACCACTTCAACAACCCGTACGACGCTATCCGTCCGTACGTTTCCGCTGGTTTCTCCCACCAGTCGCTGGGCCAGACCGGCCGTGGCGGTCGTGACCACTCCACCTTCGCCAACGTTGGCGCTGGTGCCAAGTGGTACATCACCGACATGTTCTACGCCCGTGCTGGCGTTGAAGCCCAGTACAACATCGACCAGGGCGACACCGAGTGGGCCCCAAGCGTTGGTGTTGGTCTGAACTTCGGCGGTAGCCCGAAGCAAACCGCAGCCCCTGCTCCAGCACCTGTTGCTGAAGTTTGCTCCGACTCCGACAACGACGGCGTGTGCGACAACGTCGACAAGTGCCCAGACACCCCGGCCAACGTTACCGTTGACGCCGACGGCTGCCCGGCTGTTGCCGAAGTCGTTCGTGTTGAGCTGGACGTGAAGTTCGACTTCGACAAGTCGGTCGTCAAGCCAAACAGCTACGGCGACATCAAGAACCTGGCTGACTTCATGAAGCAGTACCCACAAACCACCACCGTGGTTGAAGGTCACACTGACTCCGTGGGTCCAGACGCTTACAACCAGAAGCTGTCCGAGCGTCGTGCCAACGCTGTCAAGCAAGTCCTGACCCAGCAGTACGGCGTAGAATCCAGCCGTGTTGACTCGGTTGGCTACGGCGAAACCCGTCCGGTTGCTGACAACGCCACCGAAGAAGGCCGTGCTATCAACCGTCGCGTTGAAGCTCAGGTAGAAGCTCAGGCCAAGTAATTGGTTTGAAGCTTCACGAAAAACCCGGCCTCGGCCGGGTTTTTCTTTGGCTGGGTTTTACCGGCCGGCGGGCCGTGGCTGTCAGCCGGTAGCGGCCACCCACTGCTGAGCCACCTGCGCCCCAACCACCTCGCCAATCACCAGGATCGCCGGGCTACGCAAGGCGAACCCACGCGCATCCTCGACCATCCCCTGCACATCGCTCCTGCACTCGCGTTGCTCGGGCAGCGAGGCATTCTCGATCATGGCCACCGGCATGCCGGGTGCCATCCCCCCGTCCAGCAACCCTTGGCGGACCTGCTCCAGCCGGGCCACGCCCATGTACACCACCAACGTGGTGCCAGCCTGGGCCAATGCTGCCCAGTTCAGTGCGCTGTCATCCTGGGTATGCGCGGTCACCAGCGTTACCCCGCGGCTAACGCCCCGCGAGGTCAGGGAAATACCGCACTGCGTGGCGCCTGCCAGGCCTGCGGTGATGCCGTTGACAATTTCCACCTCGATACCATGCCCCTGCAGCCACAGGGCCTCCTCGCCGCCGCGGCCGAAGATGCACGGGTCGCCACCCTTGAGCCGCACCACACAGCGCCCTTGGCGGGCGTGGCGCAACATCAGGCGCTGGATGAACGCCTGCGGCGTCGAGCGGCAGCCGCCACGCTTGCCCACTGCAATAACCCGCGCCTGCGGGCAATGCTCCAGCACTGCCGGGTTGACCAGGTCGTCGATCATCACCACTGCCGCTTCCTGCAAGGCGCGTACAGCCTTGAGGGTGAGCAGTTCCGGGTCACCCGGGCCGGCACCGACCAGCCACACTTTTGCATTCATTCGCGTTTCCTCATTGGCAAGGTGCATTCAGCCCTTGAGCAGGGTGAGCAGCAATATCAGGTTGATCAGTAACGACAGCACGGCCAGGGTGCGCCAGACTATCAGTGGCTCGCGCTCCAGCAATGGCCGCGGGCGGCCGGGCAATTCCTGGCGGTCGCCCCGTTCGAGCAGCAGCAACCACTGTTCGGCGGTTTCGAAGCGCTGCGCCGGGTCGGCGGCCACGGCCTGCTGCAGGTTGTGCTGCAGCCACTCCGGCAGGTCGGGCCGGTAGCGCGCCGGGTTGACCGGTTGGCCGAAGCGCGGCCGCTGAAAGGCTTCCACTTCCCCATAGGGGTAGTGCCCGGTCAGCAGGTGATACAGCGTCACGCCTGCGGCATACAGGTCTTGGCGGGGGCTGGGCGGCTGGCCGTCGAAGGCTTCAGGGGCGATGTAGGACGGGGTGCCGGGCAAGGCATGTTGCGGGTCTTCGCAGAGCCCGGGGCAGTACGCCAGGCCGAAGTCCAGCAGGCGCAACTGGCCATCGCCGCCCAGGTGCAGGTTGTCGGGCTTGATGTCGCGGTGCAGCAGGTTGCGCCGGTGCAGCACCCCCACCGCCTGTAGCAACTGCCGGGCGAGCTCCAGCCACTGGGCCAACGGCAGTGGGCCATTTTCGGCCAGCAGCGCGGCCAGGCTCTGGCCCGGGTATTCGCGCATCACGTAGTACAACTGCTGGCGCTGGCTGCAGGCGTGCAGCTCGGGAAAGTGCCGGCCGGCGACCCTGCGCATGAACCATTCTTCGAGCAGCAGGCCCTGCGCCGCACCAGGCTCCTGCCGCCGCTCGGGCGGCAAGGTCTTGAGCAGCCACGCCTGGCCTTGGCCATCGCGCACCCGGTACAACAACGACTGACGGCTGTGTGCGCGCAGTTGTTCGACCTGCCAGCCATCGATCGACTGGCCTGCCCGTAACGGCTCGGGCACGGGCCAGTGCTGCAGTTGGGCCAAGGTGTCGCCAAGGTTCGCCGTGCCCGGTTGTTCGACCTGCACCAGCATGGCGCTGGCGTTATCCTGGCTACCGTTGAGGTGGGCGCTGGCAACCAACGTGTCCACGGCCAGCTGCAGGTCGGGTTGCTCGCGCAGCACCGCCTGGATGTGCTGGTCGCCCAGGCTGGCCCACACACCGTCGCTGACCAGCAGATAACATTCACCCGGCTGCAATTCGCCTTCCAGGTAATCCACCAGCAGATGCTGGTCCAGGCCCAGCGCGCGTTTGAGTACATGCTGCATGCCGGGCTGATCCCAGACATGGTCTTCGCTCAGGCACTGCAGCTGGCCGGCGTGCCAGCGATACACCCGGCAGTCGCCTACGTGGGCCAGGGTGAAGCGCCGCCCGCGCAGCACCAGCGCGCTGAGGGTGGTCAGCAACGGCTGGCCATTCCCTTGGGCGCGCAGCCAGCGGTTCTGTGCCAGCAGCAGGCGGTCGAGGGCCTGGGCCACGCCCCAGGTGGCCGGCGTGGCGTAGTAGTCCAGGGCCAGCGCCTGTAGGCTGGCCCGCGCGGCAAGGCCGCCGTCGGCACATTGGCTGACCCCGTCGGCCAGGGCGAACAGGTAGCCTTTGCTGGCGGCCAGCTCCGGGGCCGGGGTGACCAGGCGCAAGGCATCCTGGTTTTCCGCGCGCGGCCCGGTGGCGCTGGCCTGGGCAAAGCTCAATTGCAGGCTCATGGGTGGGCCTCAGACCCGCGCTGCGGTCACGGCCGCCGAGCCCCAGGTGGTGCGCCAGCGTTGTTTCACGCCGTGCAGGCCGAACCAGGCCAGCAGGCCCAGGCTGGCGAACAGCCACAACCCCAGTTGGTAATCGCCAGTGTGCTGCTTGATGGTGCCCAGCCCCGCCGCCAGCAGGAAGCCACCCATACCACCGGCCATGCCGATCAGCCCGGTCATCACGCCGATTTCCTGGCGGAAGCGTTGCGGCACCAGTTGGAACACTGCGCCATTGCCGGCACCCAGGCCGAGCATGGCGCTGACGAACAGGGCCAGGGCGGCTGCCGCGGAGGGCAGGTTAAAGCCGACGGCAGCAATGCAGACGGCCGCTACGCTGTACATGCCCAGCAGCGTGCGGATGCCGCCAAAGCGGTCGGCCAGGGCGCCACCGAGCGGGCGCATCAGGCTGCCGGCGAACACGCAGGCCGCCGTGTAGTAGCCGGCGGTGACCGGGCTCAGGCCGTACTGATCGCTGAAGTAGCCGGGCAGGGCGCTGGCCAGGCCGATGAAACCACCGAACGTGACGCTGTAGAAGAACATGAACCACCAGCTGTCGCGGTCGCCCAGTGCCTTGAGGTAGTCGGCCATGGCTTTGGGCTTGGGCCGTTGTGGGGCGTTACGTGCCAGCAAGGCGAAGACCACCAGCGCCAGCGACAGTGGCAGCAGTGCAAAGCCGAAGACATTGTTCCAGCCAAAGCCGGCTGCCAGTGCCGGGGCGAGCAGGGCCGCGAACACCGTGCCCGAGTTGCCGGCCCCGGCGATGCCCATGGCCTTGCCTTGATGCTGTGGCGGGTACCACTGCGAAGCCAGTGGCAGCGACACGGCGAACGAGGCGCCGGCAAAACCGAGGAACACGCCCAGCAGCAGTGCCTGTTCATAGCTGTGCACGCCCAGGCGCCAGGCAGCGGCCAGCGCGACGATGACCACTACCTGGCCGATCAGCCCGGCAGTCTTGGGCGACAGGCGGTCCACCAGCACGCCCATGGCAAAGCGCAGGATGGCGCCGGCCAGGATCGGCACCGCCACCATCAAGCCCCGCTGTTGTGCGCTCAATTGCAGGTCGGCGGCAATCTGCACCGCCAGCGGGCCCAGCAGGTACCAGACCATGAAGCTGAGGTCGAAGTACAGGAACGCGGCGAACAGCGTGGGCACATGCCCGGATTTCCAGAAGCTGGTACTCATCGAACACCTCACTCGGTCATGCAACGGAACGAAAAAGACGCCGCCACCCGCTCCACGGCTGTGGAGGGGTGAGCGACGTCTTTGTCGGAATTTAAGTGGGGCAACCGCCGTTGGTTACCGGTGCGTTTTGTTCAGCAAGAGATGGGCCAACTGTGCCTGGGCAGGGTGGCCAGGCAGTGCACCGGCCCCTCAGCCGAGCATCTCGTGCATGGCGATGATCTGCTCGGCCACCTGGATCAGCTTCTGTTGGCGGCTCATGGCCTGGCGGCGCATCAGGGTGTAGGCCTGTTCTTCGTTGCAGTCTTTCATTTTCATCAGCAGGCCCTTGGCTTGCTCGATACGCTTGCGTTCGGCCAGTTGCTGGTCGCGTGCCAGCAATTGGGCGCGCAGGGCCTGGTCGCTCTCGAAGCGAGCCATGGCCACGTCCAGAATCGGCTGCAACCGCGCCGCATGGATACCTTCCACGATATAGGCACTGACCCCTGCCTGGATCGCCTGGCGCATCACCCCGGGGTCGTGTTCGTCAGTGAACAGCACGATCGGTCGGGGTTGGTCACGGCTGACCAGCACCACATGCTCCATCACATCGCGGTCCGGTGAATCGGTATCGATCAGCACCACGTCCGGGCGCACCGTTTCGACGCAGGCGGGCAGGTCGATGGTCAGGCCTGGGGCTTCGGTGACGTCGAAGCCGGCCTCGGTCAAAGCGGCCTTGAGGCGGCCTAGTTTGCTCTGGGTGTCGTCGATCAGCAGGATGCGCAGCATGGTCGTCCCCCCTTACCTGCCAAGCTGGGCGTCGGGCAGCTCGCCCAACGCATGCAGGCTGAATCTACGGGCATAGCCGTAGGGGTCGCTGCCGTCCCAGCGGCCACCGTCTATCAGCAGGCTGCTGCGCATGGGGTGCGCCGGGCATGCCACGCCCAGGCTCTGGGCGGCCTCGGTGTACAGCGCCAGGTGCTGGACCTGGCCCGCGACCTGGAGGTAATCCGGGTCTTCGCGCAGCAGGCCCCAGCGGCGAAACTGGGTCATGAACCACATTCCGTCGGACAGGTAGGGGAAGTTGGCTCGGCCCTGGTCGAACAGGCGCAGGGCGTGCGGGTCTTGCCAGTGGTTGCCCAGGCCGTCCTGATAGTGGCCGAGCAGGCGTGGCTCGATGCTGGCCAGCGCGGTGTCCAGGTAGGCGCTGCCACTGAGCAGTTGCGCGGCGCTGCGGCGGTTGTCCGGGTTTTGCTCGATGAACCGGCTGGCAGCGAGGATCGCCTTGATCAATGCGCGCGCGCTGTTGGGGTATTGTTCGGCGAAGGCGCGGGCACAGGCCAGGACCTTTTCCGGGTGGTCGGGCCAGATCGACTGGCTGGTGGCCAGGGTGAAGCCCTGCCCTTTGGCGACCGCGTCAGCGGCCCACGGCTCGCCGACGCAGAAGCCGTCGATGCGCCCGGCCTGGATGTGTGCGGCCATCTGTGCAGGCGGTACGACTACGCTGTCGACGTCACGCAATGGATGGATGCCCTGGCTGGCCAGCCAGTAATACAGCCACATGGCGTGAGTGCCCGTGGGGAAGGTCTGGGCAAAGGTCAGCCGTGGGCCATGTTGGTGCACCAGCCGCGCCAGTGCTTCAGGGTTGGTCACGCCTTTGCGTTGCAGGGTTGGGGACAGGTTGATGGCCTGGGCGTTCTGGTTCAGCCCCATGAGCACGGCCATGTCGCTGCCCGGCACGCCACCGATGCCCAGGTGCACGGCGTAGACCAGCCCATACAGGCAGTGCGCGGCGTCCAGTTCGCCACTGACCAGTTTGTCCCGCAGGCCGGCCCACGAGCCCTGGCGCTTGAGGTTGAGGGTCAGGCCGTGCTGCTGGGCGAAGCCCTGGGTGGCGGCGACCACGACCGAGGCGCAGTCGGTGAGGCCCATGAAACCGATGTTGAGGCTGGGTTTCTCCGGCGCGTCGCTGCCGTTGACCCAGGCCAGGGGCGTTGCTCGGGGTGCAGTGTTCACAAGGTTCCTCGCCCATACTGATAAGGCTGTGGGCAGTTGGGGTGCAACCGATGTGCCATTTACGCGACCACCTCGCCCCATGGCCCCACGATGTGCTGTCATGCCGGCGCCGCGCTGGCTATAATCGCCCCCTCACTCACCCTGAGCCTTGCCCGCCCATGTATACCCTGGCCCGCCAGCTGCTGTTCAAGCTTTCCCCGGAAACTTCCCACGACCTGTCCCTGGACCTGATCGGTGCCGGTGGCCGTCTTGGCCTCAACGGCATGCTGTGCAAGCAACCGGCGGCGTTGCCGGTTTCGGTCATGGGCTTGAACTTCGCCAACCCGGTCGGCCTGGCCGCCGGCCTGGACAAGAATGGCGCGGCCATCGACGGCTTTGCCCAGTTGGGCTTCGGTTTCGTCGAAATCGGCACCGTCACGCCGCGCCCGCAGCCGGGGAACCCCAAGCCTCGGCTGTTCCGCCTGCCGCAAGCCACCGCCATCATCAACCGCATGGGCTTCAACAACCTGGGTGTCGACCACCTGCTGGGTCGTGTTCGTGCGTCGCGCTGCAGCGGTGTGCTGGGTATCAACATCGGCAAGAACTTCGACACCCCGGTCGAGCGCGCGGTCGACGACTACCTGATCTGCCTGGACAAGGTGTACACCGCTGCCAGCTATATCACGGTCAACGTCAGTTCGCCGAACACCCCGGGACTGCGCAGCCTGCAGTTCGGCGATTCGCTCAAGCAACTGCTCGATGCCCTGGCCGAGCGCCGTGAGCAGCTGGCTGCTGAACATGGCAAGCGCGTGCCGCTGGCGATCAAGATCGCCCCGGACATGAGCGACGAAGAAACCGCCCTGGTGGCGGCTGCATTGATGGAGTCGGGCATGGATGCGGTGATTGCCACCAACACCACGCTGGGCCGTGAGGGTGTCGAAGCGCTGCCGTATGGGGGCGAGGCAGGTGGCCTGTCAGGCGCGCCGGTGCTGGAGAAGAGCACCCATATCGTCAAGGTGCTGGCGGGTGAGCTGGGTGGCAAGTTGCCGATCATTGCCGCCGGTGGCATCACCGAAGGGCGCCACGCTGCCGAGAAGATCGCTGCCGGGGCGAGCCTGGTGCAGATCTATTCGGGCTTCATTTACAAGGGGCCGGCACTGATTCGCGAAGCGGTGGATGCTATCGCGGCGATGCCGCGCTAGTTTGGCGCTTTGCCAGCCCATTAAAAAGGGCCCCTTGAAGGGGCCCCTGGGCCTACGCCCGCCGCCCGATTGGGGCGTGCATGTAAATCGAATTCAGTGTCCTCGATCAGCCTACGGCGTGATTTTCGTTGAGTCTATGGATGCCAGCGGTGCCAGTCATTCCGTCCCAGTTATCGCCGCGACCTTCACGCCAGCCGTTGATCCAGGCTTGGCGAACAGAAGGAAGATTGAACGGGCAAAGTTCGCGGGATTTGCCGGTGACCCCGTATTGGTAGCCACGTGAATATGCTCTTTCCAACGGATCACGCTTAAGTCTTCTCATAGGGTGTTGCCCTCACTTGTTGACTGTAATGTCCCGTCGGCCTCTCCGAGGCCGGGCAGAGTCTTTCTGCCGGTTTGCGCTCGCTGCCGGCGTCGCGAGCTGAATGTGCCGCCTCGTTGCGAAGCGGCCTGAGACCAGTTCTATCGAATGCGAGTCACGGTGTGAATGATCGATTTGTCATAAGGACGTAACGTTTGTGAGGGTGTGGGGATAAGTAAAGAAATGCGACTCAACCTTGTTTAGCGTTGAGCCCGCTACGATCGGGGTTTGCCGATCATTGACGTCATTTTGCCAGCGTCACTCAAGGAACAGAGAAATAATTTGAAATGCGACGAAGGGTTACACAGGGCTCTACGTCGCCAGAATTTTTCGTACTGCCTGATGATCTAAGCTGTCTTTGCCACCCGGCAAAGTGCAGATCTGTCAGGTGGCCCGGCCCGCTGCGGCACACGTTGTGCCCAACCGGCCACCTGCACGCCTGCTGGAAAGGCGTGCGGGCAAACATCGCGGGGCGATGCGTCGCCTCGTCAGTCAATAGCCCAAGGCTCTGGAATATTCATGTCGGACCGTTTCGAACTCTACCTCACCTGCCCCAAAGGCCTTGAAGGCCTGCTTGCCGAAGAGGCCAAAAGCCTTGGCCTGGACGAAGTGCGTGAGCACACCTCGGCCATCCGCGGCGCCGCCGACATGGAAACCGCCTACCGCCTGTGCATCTGGTCGCGTCTGGCCAACCGTGTGCTGCTGGTGCTCAAGCGTTTTTCCATGAAGAACGCCGACGACCTGTACGACGGCGTGCACGCCGTCGACTGGGCGGACCACCTGGCGGCCGATGGCACCCTGGCGGTCGAGTTCAGCGGCCATGGCTCGGGCATCGACAACACCCATTTCGGTGCGTTGAAGGTCAAGGATGCTATCGTCGACAAGCTGCGCAACCGCGAAGGCCTGCGCCCGTCGGTGGAAAAAATCGATCCTGACGTTCGCGTGCACCTGCGCCTGGAGCGCGGCGAGGCGATCCTGTCCCTCGACCTGTCCGGGCACAGCCTGCACCAGCGTGGCTATCGTCTGCAGCAGGGCGCCGCGCCGCTCAAGGAAAACCTGGCGGCCGCTGTGCTGATCCGCTCCGGCTGGCCGCGTATTGCCGCGCAAGGTGGCGCGCTGGCCGACCCGATGTGCGGTGTAGGTACGTTCCTTGTGGAAGCCGCCATGATTGCTGCCGACATTGCGCCCAACCTCAAGCGTGAACGCTGGGGTTTCAGCGCCTGGCTCGGGCATGTGCCGGCGCTCTGGCGCAAGGTGCATGAAGAAGCGCAGGCACGGGCCCAGGCTGGCCTGGCCAAACCCCCGCTGTGGATCCGTGGCTACGAGGCCGACCCGCGGCTGATTCAGCCGGGCCGTAACAACGTGGAGCGCGCAGGCCTGGGTGACTGGGTGAAAATCTACCAGGGCGAGGTCAGCACCTTCGAGCCGCGCCCGGACCAGAACCAGAAAGGCCTGGTCATCAGCAACCCGCCCTACGGTGAGCGCCTGGGCGACGAAGCCAGCCTGCTGTACCTCTACCAGAACCTGGGTGAGCGTCTGCGCCAGGCGTGCATGGGTTGGGAGGCTGCGGTATTCACCGGGGCGCCGCAACTGGGCAAGCGCATGGGCATTCGCAGCCACAAGCAGTACGCGTTCTGGAACGGCGCGTTGCCGTGCAAGCTGCTGTTGTTCAAGGTGCAGCCTGACCAGTTCGTCACCGGTGAGCGCCGCGAGGCACCGGCCGACACCCGTGAGGTCGGCCAGCAGGTGCCCGTCACCAGCGAGCCGGCACGCCTGTCGGAAGGGGCACAGATGTTTGCCAACCGCCTGCAGAAAAACCTCAGGCAACTGGGCAAATGGGCCCGACGCGAGCAGGTCGACTGCTATCGCCTGTACGATGCCGACATGCCTGAGTATGCCCTGGCAGTCGATCTGTACCACGACTGGGTACACGTGCAGGAATATGCCGCACCACGCTCGGTGGACCCGGACAAGGCCCAGGCGCGCCTGCTCGATGCCCTGGCGGCCATTCCGCAGGCATTGGGCATTGCCCCGCAGCGCGTGGTGCTCAAGCGCCGCGAGCGGCAAAGCGGTACCCGCCAGTACGAGCGTCAGGCTACCGAGGGCCGTTTCCAGGAAGTCAACGAAGGCGGCGTGAAGTTGTTGGTCAACCTCACCGATTACCTCGACACCGGCCTGTTCCTCGACCATCGTCCGATGCGCATGCGTATTCAGCGCGAAGCAGCCGGCAAGCGCTTCCTCAACCTGTTCTGCTACACCGCCACGGCCACCGTGCACGCGGCCAAGGGTGGGGCGCGCAGCACCACCAGCGTCGACCTGTCGAAAACCTACCTGGACTGGGCGCGACGCAACCTGGCGCTCAATGGTTATTCCGAGCGTAATCGGCTGGAGCAGAGTGATGTCATGGCCTGGCTGGAGGGTAACCGCGACAGCTACGACCTGATCTTCATCGACCCGCCAACCTTCTCCAACTCCAAGCGGATGGAAGGTGTGTTCGACGTGCAGCGTGACCATGTGCAGTTGCTGGACTTGGCCATGGCCCGCCTGGCGCCCGGTGGCGTGCTGTATTTCTCCAACAACTTCCGTAAGTTCCAGCTGGACGAACACCTGATGGCGCGCTACGCCGTGGAGGACATAACGGCCCAGACCCTGGACCCGGATTTCGCCCGCAACAACCGCATCCACCGCGCCTGGCGCTTGCAGCTGCGCTGAGCCGACGGGGTACATTGCGCGGGTAGTGGCCAATAGCTATAACTTGGTTCATGGCTGGATAATCCGCAGGACGCTGACGTGACGAGACGTGTGTATGTCAAAGTGTGGCGTGCTTGCGCGGGTGCCTGGCCTGCGCGCAGAGGCGATGTCCGCCTGGGTGATGGCCTTGATTGCGCTGCTGGCCGGCGGCCTGCTGACGGCCGCCCTGGCCCTGGCCACGCAGTCGTTGTACAACCAGCAGCTGCGCCAGCGCTTCGAGTTGCTGGCGGGCGAGCGCTTTGGCCGCATCGCCGAGCGTTTTGCCGAACAGCAGCAGCGCCTGGATGGGCTGCGCTGGTTTTTCAGCTATTCCGATGAAATAACCCCCCGGGAATTTGCCGGTTATGCCCGGCCGCTGCTGCACCGTACCCAGGCCTATGCCTGGGCCCCGCGTGTAGAGGCCGCGCAGCGCGCCATATTCGAACGCCAGGCCAGCACCCTTGCTGGCCCAGGCTTTATGATTCGCGATCAGGGCCCGCAGGGGCAGTGGCGCCGCGCCCCCGCGCGCGACCAGTATTTTCCCGTGCTGTATAGCGCGTCAGGCACCTTGCCGGGGCTGCCATCTGGTCTCGACCTGGCTGCGCAGGATGCGGCCCGGGCAGTGCTTGCGCGGGCGCTGGTGCCGGGGAGCATGGCGGTGTCGCAGCCGCTGAAGTTGAATGCCAGCGAACCGGGCGTGCGCGGCCTGATGATGGTGGCCCCGGTATTCGCCGTTGCCACGCCCCACGGCGTGGCAGCGGGTTATGTGCTGGCCCTGTTGAGCATGCCTGAGCTGATCGGCGATGGCCGGCCAGTGGCGCCTGACGATAACCTGGTAACGCGCCTGGTTGACCCGTCCGGGCGGCAGGGCCCAGAAGTTCTGTACGACTCCAACAACCCCGTGGCGCCCCTGTCGCTGGTCAGCGATCAGGTGTTGCACCTGGCGGACCGCCAGCTGCTGCTGAGTATCCGCCCCAGCCTGGCATTCCTGCAGGCCAACCGTTCTTCGGCGGTGCTGGCAGTCGGTGCACTGGGCGGTTTGTTGAGCCTGCTGCTGAGCGTGCTGTTGTTCAACCTGTTCAGCCAGCGTCAACGGGCCTTGGCCCTGGTTGCACAGCGCACCGCAGCGCTGCAGGTCAGCGAACAGTCGCTGCGTGGCACCCACAACCAGCTGCGCAGCGTGCTGGATGCCGCGACCCAGGTTGCGATCATCGCCACCAACCTCAAAGGGGTGGTCAGCACCTTCAATGCCGGTGCCGAAAGCATGCTCGGTTACCCGGCCAGTGAAGCCATTGGCCGCCTGCGCCTTGAGCAACTGGTGCTGGCCGAGGAGCTGAGCCAGCGTGCGCATGCCTTGAGTTTGCGCTTTGGCCGCGCCATTGCGGGGGGCCATGCACTGTTTGCCGAAACCGTATACGAACAGGGCGCCGAGCCAGGTGAGTGGACCTTGGTACGCGCCGACGGCAGCCAACTGGTAGCCAACATGCTGGTGACCGCCATGCTGGACGACCAGGGTTTATGGGTGGGTTACCTGGCCATCTGCATCGACGTCACTGAGCGGCGTCGGGTACATGAGGCATTGGCTGCGCGTGACCGGTTGCTGGAAAAACTCAGTGCCGAAGTACCGGGCGGCATCTACCAGTACAGGCTGGATGCAAACGGCCATTCGTGTTTCCCCTATGCCAGCAAGGGGCTGTACGACATTTATGAGCTTGACCTGCAGCAGCTGCGCGAGGATGCCGCCGCTGTGTACGAGCGCATTCACCCTGATGACCTGGAGCGGGTGAGCCGTTCGGTGCGCTACTCGGCCGAGCACCTGACGCCATGGCGCGAGGAGTACCGCGTGTGCCTGCCCCGGGCGGGCTTGCGCTGGGTGCGTGGCGAGGCAACGCCGGAAGTGGGCGAGCAGGGCTGCACCTTGTGGCATGGCTACCTGACCGATATTTCCGATCTCAAGGGTGTGGAACACGAGTTGCGCAGGCTGTCGGTGACCGATTCACTGACCGGCATCCATAACCGCCGTTACTTCCAGGAACGGCTGAAGAGCGAGTTGGAGCGTGCCCAGCGAGGTGGCCAGGCGCTGGCGGTGATCATGCTCGACATTGATCACTTCAAACGCATCAACGACCGTTTCGGCCATGCGGTCGGTGACCGGGTGCTGCGTAGCCTGTGCCAGCGCATCGGCCAGCGCTTGCGGCGTACCGATGTGTTCTGCAGGCTGGGCGGGGAGGAGTTCATGGTGTTGTGCCCGGGCACTGATGCCGAGCAGGCGCGTGTGCTGGCGCTGGAGCTTTGGCAAGGCGTGCGCAATGACCCGGTAGACGGCGTGGGCCAAGTGACCGCGAGTTTCGGCGTGGCCGGGTGGCGGCCGGGGGAGGGCGCCGACGCGTTGCTGTTGCGCGCCGATGCCGGGGTTTATGCGGCCAAGCAGGCCGGGCGGGACCGGGTTGAGGGGGAGTCTGCCTGACCGCGCTGCCAGGTGCTGGCCACTGCATCTTCAGCGCCTGTGAGATCGAGCGCCGCGCGGGCGGCGCTCGATGCATCAATTGGCAGCGGTGCTGCCGGCCAGCTTCGGCTGGCGGTACAGGTCCAGCAGCACCTGGTCCAGCACCTGCGAGGCACCCCATGGTTTCGGGTCGTTGAGGATCGCCGCCACTGCCCAGGTGTGGCCATTGCTGTCGCGGCTGAAACCGGCTATTGCGCGCACCGTGTTCAGGGTGCCGGTCTTGATGTGCCCTTCACCGGCCATGGCGGTGCGCTTGAGGCGCTTGCGCATGGTGCCATCCATGCCCACCAGCGGCATCGAACTCATGTATTCGGCAGCGTAGGGGCTCTTCCAGGCTGCCTGCAGCATCTCGGCCATTTCCCGGGTGCTGACGCGCTCGGCTCGCGACAGGCCAGAACCGTTTTCCATCACCAGGTGCGGCGCGGTAATGCCTTTTTTCGCCAGCCACTGGCGTACCACGCGCTGTGCGGCACGCGCATCGTCGCCATCGGCATCGGTGCGGAACTGTGCGCCAAGGCTGAGGAACAACTGCTGGGCCATGGTGTTGTTGCTGTACTTGTTGATGTCGCGGATCACTTCGACCAGGTCTGGGGAGAAGGCACGTGCCAGCAGGCGGGCACTCTTGGGCACGTTCTCGACACGGTCGCCGCCCTGGATGGTGCCGCCCAGCTCGTTCCAGATGGCACGTACGGCACCGGCCGCGTAAGTCGGGTGGTCAAGCAGGGCCAGGTAAGTCTGCGAGTTGCAACCGTCACCCAGTTGGCCGCTGACCGTCACACTGATGCCGTTGGCCTGAGGCACTGGGTTGTAGCGCACATCGCCACTGCATTGTTTCGAGGCCACAGGCTTGACCTGGTTGTCGATGCGGATGCTGGCAATCGGTGGCTCCACCGCAATGGTGACCTTGCCGCCATCGTTGCGGGCAACAAAGCGCAGGGCCTTGAGGTTGACCAGCAGCGAGTCGGGCTTGACCAGGAACGGCTTGTTTTCGTCACCGCCGTCGTCGTTGAACTGGGGCAGGTTGGGTTGCACGAAGTGGCTGCGGTCCAGTACCAGGTCACCGGTGACGGTGCGCACACCATTGGCGCGCAGGTCACGCATCAGCAGCCACAGCTTTTCCATGTTCAGCTTGGGGTCACCGCCGCCTTTGAGGTACAGGTTGCCGTTGAGCACCCCGTTGCTCAGGGTGCCGTCGGTGTAGAACTCGGTCTTCCACTGAAAGGTCGGGCCAAGCAGCTCGAGGGCTGCGTAGGTGGTAACCAGTTTCATGGTCGAGGCCGGGTTTACCGACACGTCGGCATTGAACACGGTGGGAACACCGGGGCCATCCAGGGGCAGCATGACCAGCGACAGTGCGGTGTCTTGCAGTTTGTTGGCTTTGAGCGCCTGCTGCACTTTGGCAGGCAAGGTGGTGTTGACGGCTGCGGCTTGGCTGGGCAAGGCGAAGGGCAATAGCAGGCCGGCGAGTACGAGGGGACGAAGCGTTTTGATCATGGTGAGCAAATACCCTGCAGCGAGGGAAAAGGACATTGGGGCTGTAAGCGATGATGGCCCCACGAGCTAAAGAAACCGCATTATGCCCCAAGCGTAGCGACGATGCGCCACGTTCGACGGAAAACCATCGCCAATAAAAAGGCCACCTCGAGAGGTGGCCTTTCTTCGATCGAACCGGGCTGAGGGTTACTCAGCCTTGTTGATCGGCTTTTCCGGGTACCAGGCGTCCAGCAACGGGCTGACTTCGATCTTGGTCAGTTCGCTGCGGCCTTTGAGCCAGGCTTCGACGGCGGCGCGTTGTTCTTCGCTGACCGAGCCGCGTTTGACCGAGCACACCAGGCCGTAATCGTCACCGCCTACATAATCCAGGCCGTTGGCGTCCATGGCTTCAGCCAGGAACGCGTCGAGGAAAGCATCGATTGCCTGGTCATCCAGATCTTCCTTGAATTCCAGGTTCAGCTCGAAGCCCAATTCCTGAAACTCGTCGACACACAGCTTCTTGCGCAGACGACGGGAGCGGTTTGTGGCCATGAAACAATCCTCTTAGGTAATAACGCCGCGCAGTCTACCAGTTAACACGCGTGGCTGCCTGCCTGAGTGTCGGCGGGTGGCGCCAACTCCCTGGCCAGGGCGCGCTCCACCCGGCGCATGTGGCGTGCCAGTGCCTGGCGCTTCAAGCGTAGCTGGGCAGGGGTGAGGGTGCCGGCTTCCAGCGCTTCGCATGCCGCCATCAGGGCGGGTGCCTTGAGCATGCGTGCGGCGCTCAGCACCTTGTGGGCCTGGTCGGCGATGGCCGTGCTGTCGTGCTGCGGGTCCAGCGCCATCAAGCTGAGCAGGTCGGCCTGCAGGCTCTGCAGTAGCGCTTGCAGAAAACGCTGGCGGTCGTCGGGTGCTGGCCCGGTCACGGCCGCCAGGCCGTCCAGTTCGTACAACCTGCCCGGGGGGCATTGCTGGCGGCGCGGGTGAATGCCCGCCAGGCACTGGCTGAGCGTACTCAGGCTGATGGGCTTGAGCAGGCAGTCGTCCATGCCGGCGCTCAGGCACTTGCGGCGGACCTCTGGCTGGGCGTTGGCGGTATAACCCAGGATGGTGCAGCGCGGCCGCTGGCCATGGCGTTCTTCGGTGCGCACGGCGGTTGCCAGCTGGTAGCCGTTCATGTGCGGCATGTTGCAGTCCAGCACCAGCACGTCGAAATCACCGGCGCGCCAGGCGGCCAGGCCTTCCCGGCCATCCCGGGCGCTGGCATGCTGCAGGCCCAGGTAACCGAGCTGCTGCGCCATCAGTTCCAGGTTGGCCGGGTGATCGTCGATCACCAGCACGCGCAGACCGGGGTCGGGAACGTCCAGGCATTCCGGCAACTGGGCGGGTTGCGCTGCAGCATCGACCCGTTGCAACGGCATCTTCAGGCGCACCTGGGTGCCGACATCCTCCAGGCTCTTGATGGTCAGGCTCCCCCCCATCATGTCGCACAGGTTGCGGCAGATGGCCAGACCGAGCCCGGTGCCCGCGCGGGCACCCTGGCTGTGCGGGTTGGCCTGGATGAACGGGTTGAACAGGCGTTCCAGGTCGTCGGGATGGATGCCGATACCACTGTCGCGCACCTCCAGGTCCAGCATTGCAGGCCTGCCAGGGGCTTCGTCCAGCAGGCTGACGCAGATGCGTACCTGGCCATGCTCGGTGAACTTGATGGCGTTGCTCACCAGGTTGGACAGCACTTGCTTGAAACGCAGGGGGTCGAGCAACGCGTGGCAACGTGCGGCCGGTTCGATGATCACTTCCAGCGCCAGGCCTTTTTGCCGTGCCTGGCCATCGAACATGCGCCCCACCGACTCGACCAACGCTGCCAGGTCGACCACCTCGGGGGCCAGAGAGAGATGCCCGGATTCGATGCGCACGATATCGAGAATGTCACCGATCAGGCCCAGCAGGTCTTTGGCCGAATGGTGCGCCAAGGCCAGCGCGCTGCGGTCCACCCACCCTTGATCGGCGCGTTTGACCGCCAGTTCGAGCATGCCGATGACGGCATTCATGGGGGTGCGGATTTCGTGGCTGATAGTGGCCAGGAAGGTGCTTTTGGCGCGGTTGGCATTGTCGGCCTGCTGCTTGGCCTGGCGCAGTTCCGTGACCAGCTGGCGGCGGTCGCTGATGTCGATCCAGCCGCCGATGATGCCCTGCACTTCACCCAGCGAATCACGGTAGGGCAGGATCCAGTGGTAGATGGTCATCTCCCGGCCCTTGATCCGCAACGGGCGGTCCATGATCAGGGGGGAGCCGGCAGCCATCACTTTGTGGTAATCCGCCTGGATCTGCCGGGTCTGTTCGGCGTCGGCGAACAGGCTGGCGCTCAGCTGTTTGCCGATAACCTGCTCGGAGCGGGCCTGCACCGCCTCCAGGTAGCTGTAGTTGCAGCTTTGCAGGCGGCCATCGCGGTCGCGCACGTACATGGGGTGAGGGGTGCCGTTGAGCAGTGCGCGCATGAATGCCAGTTGGTCGTTCAGCGCCCTTTCGGCGCGCTGGCGCTGGCGAATCTGCAAGCGCAGGCGGGCGTTCCAGAGCAACGCCAGCAGAAGCAGCACCGCCGTGGCCAGTACCACCTGCAGCGCCAGCCGGCGGTAGCTCTGGCTCTTGCTGTCTTCGTGCGGGCCAAAGCTGCGCCAGCGGTTGTTGATGACCCCCAGTTCCTCGGGCGAAATGCTCTGCAGGGCCTTGTCGAGAATCGAGGCCAAAGCCGGTGAAGACGCGTTGGTGGCCATGGCGTAGTTGGCGGGCTCGCCGCCGACCGAGGTGCGGATGACCAGGTCGGGGTTGCTGGCCAGGGCGTGGTTGGCATCGATCAGGGTGGTGATCACCGCATCGACGGCGCCGCTGTTGAGCAACGCCATGGAATAGAACGCGCTGGCGCTCTCGACCCAGCCAATGTGCGGATAATGCTGCGGCAACGTGGCATGCATGGCGCTGTGGCGGGTAAAGGCGATGCGGTGGCCCTGCAACTGCTCCAGGGACCCTGGGGCCGGTTTGTCCTTGCGGCTAACCAGAACATAGGCGCTTTCCAGGTACGGCCGGCTGATCTGCAGGTCCTTGTCGACCAACCCGGCGATGGCCAGGGCGGCGATCACGTCTGCGCGGCCATCCTTCAAGCGGGCGATCATGTCGGCAATGCCACTGGCCCGCTGTACCTCGAAGCGCAAGCCGGTGCGCAGGCGAATGAGCTCCAGCAGGTCAGCAGTGATGCCGCGAAAATGCCCCGAGCCATCGAAGTAGGACAAGGGCGCAGCGGTGTCGTCAATGGCCACACGCATCACGGGGTGCTGTTGCAGCCATTGTTGCTCTGTTGCGCTCAATTGCAGGTTGCGGTCGGTCAACAGCAGGTCGCTGCCGGCGCTCCAGCGTTTGAAGATACTGGCACGCATGGCGGGGGGCTGGCTATCGAGGATGGTATCGACCAGTTCCCTCAGTACGGTGTCCTGCTGGCGCAGGGCAAAGCCGAAGCCGATGGCTTCGTGCTTGCCGAAGTTGGCCATGCGCAGGCGTGGCAGGTGGCCGCGGTTGAGCTGGTAGTGGGTGGAAATGGTGTCGCCGATGAACACGTCGGCCTGGCCGAACGCTACGGCGTTCAACGCCTGGCTTGAAGACTCGAACGTCAGCAGCTCGGCCTTGGGGTAGGCGTTGAGCATTTCTGCCTCGGGCAGGTAGTGATAGAGCATGCCCAGGCGCATGCCGGCCAGGCCTGTGTCCAGTGCCCGCGTTTCGTCTTCGCGCGTGACCAGCACCGGCTGGTCAACGGCATAGGGGTGCGACAGGGCCAGGCCGTCGCTGGCCGCTTCGTAGCCATTGGCGCTGCCCAGCAGGTCGATGTCGCCTTGCCGGAGTGATTCTACAGCGGCCTGGCGGCTGGGAAAACGCAGCACGCGTACCGGCAACTCCAGGGCCGTACCGATCAGGTTTGCATATTCGGCGGTGAGCCCCTGGTAGTCATGGCCGCCACTGGAGATGTCGAATGGCGGGTAGTCGGGGGCCGATGTTCCCAGTACCAGTTCCTGGCGCCCTGCAAGCCATTGCCGTTGCTCGGCGGTGAGTTGCGGTGGCGCTGGCCTGGCCGATGAACGCGCCAGGAGCGTGTACGATGCAGTTTCGTGGTGGGTGCCCAGTGCCGCGCTGCTGAACAGCAGCAGCGCGAGCAGCAGGCGGGCGAAAGGGCGGGCCATGAACATGCTCAGACCAGCGCGTTGCGCTTGGCCATCTCGATCAGGTCGACCAACGTACTGACCTGCAGCTTTTGCATGAGGCGCTTCTTGTAGGTACTCACGGTCTTGCTGCTGAGGAACATGCCCTTGGCAATTTCCTTGTTGCTGCGCCCTTGGGCGAAGAGTTGCAGCACCATCAGTTCGCGATCATTTACCTGGCGGAAAAGTTGCAGGTCGCTCGTGGTTACCTGGTCATGCTTTATTGCCTGGCTGGGGAAGTAGTTATAACCGGCCAGCACGGCCTTGATTGCACTCAGCAGTTCACCGAGGTCCTCCTGCTTGCACACATAACCGGCAGCACCCGAGTGCATGCAGCGCACGGCAAACAACGCCGGGGCCTGGGCAGTCAGCACCAGCACTTTCATGGGCAGCGCCATGGCCTGGAAGCGCGCAAGCACCTCCAGCCCGTCTAGCTTGGGGATGCTGATGTCGAGGATGACCAGGTCGGGGTGGCTCTCGCGGATCATCTGCATCGCGTCCACGCCATTGTCCGACTCACCGACAATCTTGTAATTCTGGTTTTCCAGCAGCATGCGGACGGCAAGGCGGATGACCGGATGATCGTCAACAATAAATATGGAATGCATGTTCAACTTGCCTGCGGTCAATTGTGGGTGACAGGCGGCACCTTATCGCAGTTGGAAGTCAACGGGCATGCAAGGAAGGGCTGTTTGCCCCATATGGGAAATGGCTTACAAGATAAAGCAAAACGGGCTACGAGATAATCGTGCGCGACCCAATGTCAAAGTGCATTTGGTAACTTTTCGTTGGCAAATTAAACGTGTTGTTTAATTTGCCCTCGGTATATGTAGGAAGTTTCCTGTAACCCAGGTGCAGCAACGGCACGCTGGCCGGTCTGCACCGCCATGGCTCAGCCCGGGCCCGAGCGCCCGGTCATTTCCCTGGCCATTTCGCTGGCGTAGCTGTCGGTCATGCCGGCGATGAAATCGATCATGCGCAGGAACGCGTTGTACAGCGAGCCGTGTGGGTCTGGTGCACTGTTGCCGAGCAGGTCCATGACGCGCCGGCTCTTGAACGAGGGTGTGCGCCCGCCGTGTTGTTCGAGCGCCGCGCCGCAGAAGGTATTGAGCAGGATTTCCAGTGTGGTGTAGGCGCCGATTTCGTGCAGGGTCTTGCGCTTGTCCTGGAAGATCTTGTTGCGCGCCATGTCTTTGGCCTGCAGCACGCAGCGCTTGGCCGGGCCGTGCATGTGTTCGACCAGGTCGCCTGGCAGTTGCCCGGCCAGCAACGCTTGCTGCTGCTCGACAAAAGCCTGGGCGGCAGCGTTGGTCAAGTGCTCGATGGCCTTGCCACGCAGGATGGCCAGCTTGCGCCGGCGGGAATCGCCGGGGCCCAGTTGGCGATAGGTTTCTGGCAGATCGTCGCCGACCAGGTCGAGCAACAAGGCTTCGACTTCGCCGTATTGCAGCAAGTCCATCTCCAGGCCGTCTTCCAGGTCGATCAGCGCGTAGCAGATGTCATCGGCCGCTTCCATCAGGTACACCAACGGGTGGCGCGCCCAGCGCTGGTGCTCCAGCTGTGGCAGGCCGAGCTTGCGGGCGATCTGTTCCAGCAGTGGCAGCTCGCTCTGATAACTGCCGAACTTGTGCTTCTTGTAGCCCAGGGCGTCGGCATGGCGGGCGCTCCAGGGGTATTTGAGGTAGGTGCCGAGGGTGGCATAGGTCAACCGGGTGCCACCGTCGAACTGGTGGTACTCCAGTTGCGTAAGCACGCGGAAGCCCTGCGCATTGCCCTCGAAATTGAGGAAGTCGGCACGCTCGTCATCACCCATGTCGTCCAGCCACCCGCGCCCGGCCGCCTGCTGGAACCAGTGACGTATGGCGTCTTCGCCAGAATGGCCGAATGGCGGGTTGCCGATGTCGTGGGCCAGGCAGGCCGACTGCACGATCATCCCCAGGTCGCTGGGCGCGCACCAGTCTGGCAAGCTTTCGCGCAGGGTTTCACCCACGCGCATGCCCAGCGAACGCCCCACGCAACTGACTTCCAGCGAATGGGTCAGGCGCGTGTGAATGTGATCGTTACTGGTGACGGGGTGCACTTGGGTCTTGCGCCCCAGGCGGCGAAAGGCGCCCGAGAAAATGATGCGGTCGTGGTCTTTGTGGAAGGGGCTGCGCCCGAGTTCTTCGGCGCTATACAGGGCTTTGCCCAGACGTTCGCGGGTGAGCAGGGTGTGCCAGTCCAAGGCGCGGTCTCCAGGGGGTCAAAGGCTATAGCTTCTGGTGTGCTGTGCCTGCGCGCAAGTGGCAGGGGCAACGCTGGCCGCTGGCATGCATTACCCGCGAATGGCCGGTGGCGGCACCGACACATTCGCGGTCGAGCCTGCGCCCATGCACCGCCTTCAGCGGCGACGGCTACCTTGCAGGTACAGGCGCACCAGCGGCAGCAGGCTGGTGCCCAGGCGCACAAGCCTGCCCAGGTTGCCGCTGCGCACGCCCTTGCCGGTCATGAAGCCCAGGGCTACCACAGCGCCAATGCCCCACAGCGGCGCGTGTTTGATGCCCAAGCCGTCGTGCAGCGAGCTGCCCATGCCGCGCATGCGCTGCAAAGGTGCCAGCAGTTGCCCGGATTCGTGGCGGATCTCCTGGCGGTGCATTTCCATGCGCAGGCGCAGCAACGCCTTGCGCAGCTCGCGTGGGTTTCGTGTGTTCGGCAGTTGTGGCAGGTTCATGGCAACAAGCGCTCCCGGTCCTTGGCGAGTTCTTCGAGGGTGGCGTTGAAGGGAGATGACTCGTCGAACACCGCTGCCTTCAACCGTACACCGCAATACAGTGCAGCCAGGCTATAGAACACGCACAGGCCGATGATGCCGGCAAGTCGATAGCTGTCCCACAGCAGCACCAGTAGCAAGCCCGACAGTGCAGTGAGCAGCAGCAGGGCGAACACCAGTGCCAGGCCGGCGAACAACAGCAACCTCAGCGTGCGGCCTTTCTGCTCCTGCAGCTCGATACCGAACAGCTCGATATGGCTGTGCAGCAGCCCCAGCGCGGCTGCGCCCAGGCGCCTGCCCGATGCGCCGGCGCCGTTGGCTTCGTTCTCCATGGGAACCCCTTAACGCCGGTTGGCCAGCAGGCCGATCAACAGGCCGACGCCGGCAGCGATGCCGATGGCCTGCCATGGGTTTTCCTGTACGTACTGCTCGGCGCTGCCCAGCGCAGCCTGGCCGCGGTCGCGTACCGACTCCTGGGTCAACTGCAGGGTTTCGCGGGCCTGGGCCAGGCGCTCGTGAATCTGCCCGCGCAACTCCTCGGCCTGGTCGCCTGCCAGGTTGGCGGTGTCGGCCAGCAGCTTTTCGGTGTCGCGCACCAAAGCCTGGAAGTCAGCCATCAATATCTCTTGTGCAGTCTTTGCCGAATTGCTGGCCATGTGTCTCTCCCTGTCGATGAATGTTGGTAGTTCGAGTGATAGCAGGCGCGGAAGGTTCAAGTGACCGTACACCCGCGTGTGCTGGTATGCGCCTTGCTATGTGTTTGCCACGTTGCGGGGCACCTCGGGCTGTTCTTGCGCCGATTCGGGGCGCCCACGCGGCGAATATCGATAAACCTTAACGCAATCCTCGACAAACCCAAGAAAAAACCACGCAGGTCGCGCCCACGCAACTGAAACAGGGTGATGGCTGGCACCGATTCGGTGCAGGGATGCAGGTTCTTGAACTGTCCTGGTGCCTTTTTCAGCAGGTCTGCCTATTTCATGGATAACATGCACAGCGCGATGGACTCCCTGGTCCACGGTTCCAACACCCTGTTCCTTCTCATGGGCGCCATTCTGGTGCTGGCCATGCATGCCGGCTTCGCGTTTCTCGAAGTGGGCACCGTACGCCACAAGAACCAGGTCAATGCCTTGTCGAAGATCCTCAGCGACTTCGCCATTTCGGCGCTGGTGTATTTCTTTATAGGCTACTGGATCGCCTATGGGGTCAACTTCTTCCAGCCTGCTGCAACGCTGGCTGCCGACCATGGCTACGCGCTGGTCAAGTGCTTCTTCCTGTTGACCTTCGCTGCAGCCATTCCGGCGATCATTTCCGGGGGCATCGCCGAGCGTGCGCGTTTCGTGCCGCAACTGTGTGCCACCGCACTGATCGTGGCATTCGTCTACCCCTTCTTCGAGGGCGTGGTATGGAACGGCAACCTGGGCCTGCAAGCCTGGTTGCAGGACCGCTTTGGCGCGCCGTTCCATGACTTTGCCGGCTCGGTAGTGGTGCATGCCATGGGCGGCTGGCTGGCGCTGGCGGCGGTGCTGCTGCTCGGCCCGCGCCGCGGTCGCTATCGCGATGGTCGGCTGGTGGCTTTTGCGCCCTCGAGCATTCCCTTTCTCGCCCTGGGCTCGTGGATCCTGATCATTGGCTGGTTCGGTTTCAACGTGATGAGCGCCCAGACCTTGGAGGGGCTCAGTGGCCTGGTGGCGATCAACTCGCTGCTCGCCATGGTTGGCGGCACGTTGTCGGCGTTGCTGGCCGGGCGCAACGACCCTGGCTTCCTGCATAACGGGCCGTTGGCCGGGTTGGTGGCGGTTTGCGCCGGCTCTGACCTGATGCACCCGATCGGTGCGCTGGCTACCGGCCTGGTGGCGGGCGGGCTGTTCGTGTGGACGTTCACCGCGGCCCAGAACCGCTGGAAAATCGACGACGTGCTGGGTGTTTGGCCGTTGCATGGTCTGTGTGGCGTGTGGGGTGGGGTTGCCTGCGGCATCTTCGGCCAGGCGGCACTGGGCGGCATGGGCGGCGTGAGCCTGGTCAGCCAGTTGCTGGGGAGCCTGATGGGGGTGGTGGTGGCACTCGCCGGTGGTTTTGCCGTGTATGGTGCGCTGCGCGCCGTGCATGGCCTGCGGCTGAGCCATGAGCAGGAATTCCAGGGCGCTGACCTGTCGCTGCACCGTATCGGCGCCACCAGCCAGGATTGAAGGTGCACGATGGCCGTGGTGGTCCTAGAATAGGTTTCTCTGCATGCCACATCGGGACCCGCCCCATGCTGCCTGAATGCCAACTGTTCGGCACCCTCGGCTGCCACCTGTGTGAAGTGGCCGAGTCGGTGCTGATGCCCTTCGTCGATCATGGCCTGCTGGTGGAGCTGGTCGATGTTGCCGAAAGCCAGCCTTTGTTCGAACGCTATGGGCTGGTCATTCCGGTGCTCCGGCGCTGTGACAACGGTGCCGAGTTGCACTGGCCGTTCGATGCCGAGCAGGTGGTGGCGTTCCTGGGGCAATGACACCGACAGGGGAGGTACAACCCTGCTCCATGGCAGGTGATGCGCGCTGATGATCAGGCGCCGGCGCACCAGTGCCGGTGCCCCTAGCCATCATCGGAACCGCTTGCCATGTTGATCACACCACATTTCACCCTCGCTGAACTGACCGTTTCCCAGCTCGCGGCCAGGGATGGGTTCGACAACACCCCGCCACCTGAAGCCAGGGCCAACCTGCAATTGCTGTGTTGTGCCCTGGAGCAGGTGCGCGCGCTGTTCGGCGTGCCCATCATTGTCAGCAGTGGCTACCGTAGCGAGAAAGTCAACCGCTTGATTGGCGGTGCCGCCAACAGCCAGCATGTACAAGGGCTGGCGGCTGACTTCACGGTCATCGAGGTCAGCCCGCGCGAGACCGTGCAACGGATCAGCGAAAGTACGGTGCCCTTCGATCAACTCATCCTGGAATTCGACAAGTGGGTGCACCTGTCGGTGGCGCGGGGCACCCCGCGGCGCCAGGTGTTGACCATCCGCAAGGGCAGCGGCTATCTGGCGGGGCTGCAATGAAGCGCATTGACTGCGACGCGAGGATGTTCGTATGCTGTATATAAATACAGTATCGAGGTAAAGCCATGCTCAACGTCGAGCAACTCAAGTACAGCGTCAACCGCATGCCTGTGGAGCGGGTGGCCGACGCCGTTCTGGAACTGCGCCTCGAGGGCCTGGTGACCGATGACCGCACCCCCTTCGGCAAGGTGCACTTCAATACCTGCTTTGCCGAGATCGAAGCCTTGTTCCAGCGGGCCGGCTACCACCGTGGGCTCGATGTGGTCGGGTACCAAGGGGCGCTCTACGCACTTTACGACCCTGGCCGCTGGGAGCCTGTGCAGGTGCTGCGCTGGTTGAAGGAACGCAGCGAGGCGCTGGCCCAGGCTGGTTGATGGGGCGGGGTTGGGTGATAATGCGCGGCCGTTTCTGTTCCGAGCCCTGCCATGTCCACGCCTTTCGACCCCGCCCGCCAGCAAGCCAGCACCGTGTGCCTGCCACCCGGTCACTGGGCAACGGTGCTCGATTGCCTGTGTGACCATTTCAAGGCCATCGACCGTGCCCAGTGGCTCGACCGCTTTGCCAGGGGGCGGGTGCTGGACGCCCAGGGGCAGGCAGTGGCTGCCGAGCTGCCTTACAAACCGGGCATGCGCTTGCACTATTTTCGCGAAGTGCCGAACGAGCGACCGATCCCGGTGCAGGAGCACGTGCTGCACGTGGACGAGCACTTGGTGGTGGCGGACAAGCCGCATTTCCTGCCGGTGACACCGACTGGCGAGTACGTTGAGCACACCTTGCTGCGCCGCCTGATCCGCAGGCTGGATAACCCTCACCTGGTGCCGTTGCATCGCATCGATCGGCATACCGCCGGGCTCGTGCTGTTCTCTGCCAACCCGCATACGCGTAGCGCTTATCAGCGGCTGTTCCCCGAGCGACGTATCGACAAGCGCTACCAGGCCATCGCGGCCGCTTTGCCGCAACACGCGTTTCCGTTGGTGCACAAAAGCCGCCTGGTGCATGGCGAGCCCTTTTTCCGCATGCATGAGGTAGAGGGTGAAGCCAATAGTGAAACCCTGGCCGAGGTGCTGGAGAAGCGTGGAGCGCTGTGGCGGTACGGGTTGTCGCCGGTCACCGGCAAGACCCACCAGTTGCGGGTGCACATGGCTGCGTTGGGCGCGGGCATCAGCAATGACCCGTTCTATCCGCAGTTGCTCGACACCGCAGACGATTACCAGCGGCCATTGAAACTGCTGGCGCAGAGCCTGCGTTTCACCGACCCGTTGAGCGGCGAAGAGCGCTATTTCGAGAGCCGCTTGAGCCTGGACTGGTAACCCTGCCTGGGCATGCGTTGCCAGCCAGGGGCTGCTGTGCAACCCCTCGCGGCGCGCAGGTCTGCGGTCAGCGGTTGAAGCGCTCCACAAGTGAGTACTGGCTCCCGGCCGTAGTGGTCAGCTCTTCGCTCAACAGCGCCGAGTGCTGTGCCTGCTCGGCGGTCTGGTCGGCCAGTTCGGCGATGGTGCTGATGTTACGGCTGATCTCATCGGCCACGGCGGTCTGCTCTTCGGTCGCGGCGGCAATCTGGGTCGCCATGTCGGTGATGTTGGCGACCGCTTCGCTGATGCCGACCAGCGCTTCGTCAGCCTGCATCACACGATCAACGCCTTCCTGCGCCTGACGGTGGCCGGTTTCCATGGTCAGTACGGCGTTGCTGGCGGTTTGCTGCAGCTTGGCGATCAGGCTGTGGATCTGCCCGGTGGACTCGGCGGTGCGTTGAGCCAGCTGGCGCACTTCGTCGGCCACTACGGCAAAGCCACGGCCCATTTCCCCAGCCCGCGCCGCCTCGATGGCGGCATTCAATGCCAGCAGGTTGGTCTGGTCGGCAATGCCCTTGATCACATCGACGACACCGCCAATTTCGTCGCTGTCCTTGGCCAGTTGCGTGACGGTCTGGCCGGTTTCGCCCACTGCTGTCGACAGGCGTTCGATGGCCTCGCGGGTTTCCCCGGCAATCTGCCGGCCTTGGCTGGTCAGGCGGTTGGCTTCCTGGGTGGCATCGGCTGTGCGTTGCACGTGGTTGGCAACTTCCTGGGTGGTCGCAGCCATCTGGTTGACGGCGGCGGCGACCTGTTCGGTTTCGACCCGCTGGCGTTCCAGCCCCGAAGAGCTCTTGTGTGCCAGGGCGTCGGACTGCCGCGCCTGGTCGCTGAGGTGCTCGGCGCTGTCCTGCAAGCGGGTCAGGCAGGTTTTCATGCGCGCATCCTGGCTGAGCATGGCCATTTCCAGGCGGGCCTGCACGCCACGGCTGTCGGTGTACATCTGCGCGATCAGCGGGTCGGAGGTGGTCTGTTCAGCCAGCCGCAGCAAGCGCTTGAGGCCTCGTTGCTGCCAGCTCAGGCCGATCAGCCCAAGCGGTACGGAAAGCGCGGCGGCCAACGCGAAGCCCCAGGAATGGCCCAGCCAGTTGCCAATCAGGAAGCCCGCCTGGCTGATCAGGATGAACGGCAACCAGTCCTGCAGCACCGGCAGCCACTTGTCACGGCGCGGTACCGGCGGCTTGCCCTGGTTGATGCGCTGGTACAGCGCCTCGGCGCGGCGGATCTGCTCGGCGGTGGGTTTGACCCGCACAGACTCGAAGCCGACCACCTGGTTGTTGTCGAAAATCGGTGTGACGTAGGCGTTGACCCAGTAGTGATCGCCCGACTTGCAGCGGTTCTTGACGATACCCATCCACGGCTGGCCTTGCTTGAGGGTTTGCCACATATGGGCAAACACAGCAGGCGGCACGTCGGGGTGGCGCACCAGATTGTGCGGCGCACCGGTCAGTTCTTCGCGGGTGAACCCACTGATGTCGATGAAGGCATCATTGCAGTAGGTAATCACGCCCTTGGCGTTGGTGGTGGAGATCAACCGCTGCTGGGCAGGGAAAGTCCGTTCTCTCTGGGTAATCGGCTGGTTGTTACGCATGGGGTGATAGTCCGCAGGGCTTTGGATGGGTATCGGCAAGCCACCGGGATTATTGAGTGATTATTTAACATGCGTGACAAAAGGTGTTCGATTTTGGTGCAAGGGTGCCTGAGCAATCGAACGCCGTGTGGGCGGCGCTCGATTGGCAGGTGTCGCAGGTTTTCCAGTGCGGCTGCGCCCTCAACCCGCAATCAGCTGGCGCAGCACATAATGCAGAATCCCGCCTGCCTTGAAGTACTCCACCTCGTTGACGGTATCGATCCGGCACAGCACCTCGATCTGTTCCTGCTGGCCATCCTCGCGGGTGATGCGCACCTGTAGCGGCATGCCGGGGTGAATCGGTGCGCCGTCCAGCCCCAGCACGTCGATCTGCTCCTTGCCGGTCAGCCCCAGCGCCTTGCGGTCGTGCCCGGCCGTGAACTGCAGCGGCAGCACGCCCATGCCCACCAGGTTGGAGCGGTGGATACGCTCGAAGCTTTCCGCCAGCACTGCCTTCACGCCCAGCAGGTTGGTGCCCTTGGCCGCCCAGTCGCGGCTGGAGCCGGTGCCGTATTCCTGCCCGGCGATCACCACCAGCGGGGTTCCGTCCTGCTGGTAGCGCATGGCTGCGTCATAGATCGACAGTTTTTCACCCGAGGGCACGTGCAAGGTGTTGCCGCCTTCCTCGCCCGCCAGCATTTCGTTGCGGATTCGGATATTGGCGAACGTACCGCGCATCATCACTTCATGGTTGCCGCGCCGCGAACCATAGGAGTTGAAGTCGCGTGGCTCCACACCTTTTTCGCGCAGGTAGCGCCCCGCTGGGCTGTCGGCCTTGATGTTGCCGGCAGGCGAAATATGGTCGGTGGTCACCGAGTCGCCCAACAGCGCCAGCACGCGGGCGCCGCGGATATCGGTGATGGCCGGTGGCGGCCCGCCGATGTCGTCGAAGAAGGGAGGGTGCTGAATATAGGTGGAGTCGGCCTGCCACACGTAGGTAGCGGCCTGGGGTACCTCGATGGCCTGCCACTGGGCATCGCCGGCGAACACTTCGGCATATTGCTTGTGGAACATGGCCGTGTCGACCTTGGCCACGGCCGCCGCGATCTCCTGCTGGCTGGGCCAGATATCGCGCAGGTACACCGGTTGGCCGTCCTTGCCCGTACCCAGCGGGTCACGCGTCAGGTCCACGCGCACACTGCCGGCGAGCGCATAGGCCACGACCAGCGGCGGCGATGCGAGCCAGTTGGTCTTGACCAGCGGGTGAACGCGCCCTTCGAAATTGCGGTTGCCCGACAGCACCGAGGCTACGGTGAGGTCCGCGCTGGCAATGGCTTTCTCGATGGCTTCATCCAGCGGGCCGGAGTTGCCGATGCAGGTAGTGCAGCCATAGCCAACCAGATCGAAGCCCAGTTCGTCGAGGTATGGCGTGAGCCCGGCGGCCTGGAAGTAGTCGGTGACCACCTTGGAGCCCGGTGCCAGCGAGCTTTTCACCCAGGGTTTGCGTTGCAGGCCTTTTTCCAGGGCTTTCTTGGCTACCAGCCCGGCAGCCATCATCACGCTGGGGTTGGAGGTATTGGTGCACGAGGTGATGGCGGCGATCACCACGGCGCCATCACGCAGGGTGTGGGTCTGGCCTTGGTGGCTGTAGTCGATCTCGCCGGCCTGGTCGGCATTGCCAACGGCCACGCCGCCACCCCCTTCACTTTCCAGGCGGCCGACTTCCTTGGCCAGCGGCTTGGGTTGCAGTTCGATGAAGTGGTCGAAGGCCTGGCTGACCTGGCCCAGTGCGACCCGGTCCTGCGGCCGCTTGGGCCCGGCCAGGCTGGCTTCGACGTCGTGCATGTCCAGCGCCAGGGTGTCGCTGAACAGCGGCTCGTGGCCGGGCAAGCGCCACATGCCTTGGGTTTTGCAGTACTGCTCGACCAGTTGCACGGTCGCTTCTGGCCGCCCAGACAGGCGCAGGTAGTCCAGGGTGACGTCATCGACCGGGAAAAACCCGCATGTAGCGCCGTACTCCGGGGCCATGTTGGCGAGGGTGGCGCGGTCGGCAAGCGGCAGCTCGGCCAGGCCGTCGCCATAGAACTCGACGAACTTGCCGACCACGCCTTTCTTGCGCAGCATCTGGGTCACGGTCAGCACCAGGTCGGTCGCAGTGATGCCCTCGCGCAGCTTGCCGGTCAGCTTGAAGCCGATCACTTCCGGGATCAGCATCGATACGGGCTGGCCGAGCATGGCCGCCTCGGCCTCGATACCGCCGACCCCCCAGCCGAGCACGCCCAGGCCGTTGATCATGGTGGTGTGCGAGTCGGTGCCGACCAAGGTGTCGGGGAAGGCATAGGTGCGGCCATCGGCTTCACGGGTCCATACCGTGCGGCCCAGGTATTCCAGGTTGACCTGGTGGCAGATGCCGGTGCCCGGCGGTACCACGCTGAAGTTGTCGAAGGCGTTCTGGCCCCAGCGCAGGAAAGCATAGCGCTCGCCGTTGCGCTGCATTTCGATTTCCACGTTCTCGCTGAAGGCTTGCGTTGTGCCGTAGCGGTCGACCATCACCGAGTGGTCGATCACCAGGTCGACCGGTGACAGCGGGTTGATGCGTTGCGGATCGCCGCCGGCCTTGGCCATGGCGGCGCGCATGGCGGCCAGGTCGACCACTGCCGGTACGCCGGTGAAGTCCTGCATCAGTACGCGTGCGGGGCGGTACTGGATTTCGCGATCGGAGCGCCGCTCGCCCAGCCATTGGGCGAGGGCGCGCAAGTCGTCGCCGGTCACGGTTTTGCCGTCTTCCCAGCGCAGCAGGTTTTCCAGCAGCACCTTCAGGGACATGGGCAGGCGTTGCAGGTCACCCAGCTGGCGGGCGGCTTCGGTGAGGCTGAAATAGTGGTAGGTCTGGTCGCCGACCTTGAGCGGCTTGAGGGTGTTCAGGCTATCGAGCGAGGGCATTGCCAACTCCTTCTGCGCCGGTGCCCGGCATTGAATTGCGGTTTGCCGGTAGCACCGTTATGTATCGGCCCGCACGGCACGGACCTGGCTGAAAGGTCAGGTTAGACCGGTTTAAGCCACCTGACCCTTTTCTGGACCGGCGGGGCGTGTCGCAGGTTCCGAACTTCCTTTATCATCGCCGCCCTGCCGGCGCCTGTGACGCGCCCGCCGTAGTGGAGTGAGAGATGAATACCCTGTTCATGCATTGCCGGCCCGGTTTCGAGGGTGAGGTGTGCGCCGAGATCAGCGAACATGCCGCCCGCCTGGGTGTCGCGGGCTATGCCAAAGGCAAGCCGCAAAGTGCCAGCGCCGAGTTTGTCTGTAGCGAGGAGGGCGGTGCCGAGCGGTTGATGGGGGAGCTGCGTTTCAATCAGCTGATCTTCCCGCGGCAATGGGCCCGGGGTGCGTTTGTCGAGCTGCCGGAAAGTGACCGTATCAGTGTGCTGCTGGCGCAGTTGCCTGGTTTTCCGGTGTTCGGCAGCCTGTGGCTGGAAGTGCTGGACAGCAACGAGGGCAAGGCGTTATCGACGTTCTGCCGCAAGTTCGAAGTGCCTTTGCGCAAGGCCCTGGAAAAGGCCGGGCGCCTGGTTGACGACGCCAGCCGCCCACGCTTGCTGCTGACCTTCATCAGTGGCCGGCGGGTATTTGCGGGTATCGCTGCGGCCAACAACAGCGCGTTGTGGCCCATGGGTATCCCGCGTCTCAAGTTCCCCCGCGAGGCGCCCAGCCGTTCGACCCTCAAGCTGGAAGAGGCCTGGCACCATTTCATCCCGCGTGAGCAGTGGGAGCAGCGCTTGGGCGATGATATGACCGGCGTCGACCTGGGGGCTTCGCCGGGGGGGTGGACTTACCAGCTGGTGCGTCGTGGCATGTTGGTGACGGCTATCGATAATGGGCCGATGGCCGAGAGCCTGATGGATACCGGCCTGGTCCAGCACCTGATGGCCGATGGCTTTACCTGGCAACCCAGGCAACCGGTGGACTGGATGGTTTGCGATATCGTCGAGAAGCCGGCGCGGACGACTTCGCTGATCGAAACCTGGTTGGGTGAGGGGCTATGCCGGGAGGCGGTGGTCAACCTGAAGTTGCCGATGAAGCAGCGTTATGCCGAGGTACGGCGGCTGCTCGAGCGCATGGAGGCGACGTTCAAGGCGCGCAAGGTACGGGTTTCGATTGCGTGCAAGCAGCTGTATCACGACCGTGAGGAAGTGACATGCCATTTGCGGCGGCTTGATCTGAAACCTCGTTGAATCGGTGGTTGGTGCTTGAGGGTGGGGCCGATGGCAACGAATACCTATGCGGTTTCAACGCCCACACTGGTGCAGAGCTTGGAATCCTGGGCGCTGGTTTTTGGTGGCGCGATCACTCCAGCTGCGATAGCGACGCATAGTCACCTTTTCGCCCTTACGGCGAGTCACTTTTTGTCAAACGCGACAAAAAG
>NZ_RHQO01000037.1:0-53386 GCF_003935475.1 Pseudomonas sp. p99-361
GGCATCGTGGCCCTGGACAACGGCATCTACAAGATCTGGTTCGCCCGTAACTACAAGGCGCACAAGCCGAACACCGTACTGCTGGACAACGCCCTGGCGACCATGGGCGCCGGCTTGCCATCGGCCATGGCTGCACACCTGGTCTACCCGGATCGCCCGGTGATTTCGGTGTGCGGTGACGGCGGCTTCATGATGAACAGCCAGGAGCTGGAAACCGCCGTGCGTCTGGGCATGCACATCACCGTGGTGATCCTGCGTGACGATGGCTACGGCATGATCCGCTGGAAGCAGGCCAACATGGGCTTCACCGATTTCGGCCTGGACTACGGCAACCCGGACTTCGTCAAGTATGCCGAAGCCTACGGCGCCAATGGCCACCGCGTGGAAAGCGCCGACGGCCTGCTGCCGCTGCTGGAGCACTGCATCAAGACCCCAGGCGTGCACGTGATCGACTGCCCGGTCGATTACAGCGAAAACGACCGCATCCTCAACAGCGAGCTGCGTGAGCGCGCGCTGGCGGTGTAAGAGCTGATGTCCTTATCGGGACTGCACGCTGGCACCCACAGGTCTCTCAAGATTCTGTGGGTGCTGGCTGGTGGCACATAACCAACACTTCACGTCTCGCAAGTCGATCATGCTCAGGCTCTTCAATTTATGGAGAGTACGAGTTCATGACCATCGGTTCTAGTCACAACTACCCTGCTGATCTGGCCATTGAGCCATCCTTGCCTTTGCAGCCTTGGGCCGCGCGTTTCCCAAATCCTCCAGACCTCTGCTTCGACTATCGCCGTCTTGTTGAACAACAGGGAGGTGTTGCACGTGCCGCCCGCCCGGAGCATCGGATCTGTATTGTTGGTGCTGGTGTGACAGGGCTAACAGCTGCTCGGGAATTGTTGCGCTGTGGTTTTACCCGCATCACTTTGATAGAGCAATCTCAGCGCGTGGGTGGGCGCCACCTGACAGTGGTGAACAACGGCGGCAATTACAAGCAGCCTTCAACCCCCTTCGAAATGGGGGCCATGCGTATGCCTCTGTTCAACAGGACAGGGGAATCACCTAAAGATGGTTGCTCGCTTATGGCCTACTACGCGACGCTGTTTAAGCTGAAACTTTCTGATTTCCCCAACCCTGGGACGCCTTGGGTGAACACAACCGGTATCTATCTTCGTGACGGGGAACTTGAGGAGGAGGGGAAGCCGAAGTTGCTGTTTTGGCGGAATCCACAAGGGGATACTCCTCCACCTACAGCAACGCTGCAAAAGGTCTATGAAAAATGGCAGCGCTTCGCCACGCAGTTTGCCGAGCGCGTTGCCATGGTGTATGGCACGCCATCCTGGGCGTCGACATGGCAAGCTATAGTCGAGCGTTACCACCTGCTGTCATTCAGGGATCTTGTGCGTTTGCCAATGCTCACTGTGTGGAATCCCGCAAACCCTGCTGATTTTGGCGGGCTGGGCATGAGCAGCGAAGAGTCGGCTATTTTCTATTCAATCGGTATTGGTGATGGTAGCTGGGGTGCATTTTACGACGTCTGCTGCCTGTATCCGCTGCGTACTGCGATCTTTGGCTTCAGCAGTCATTTGCAACTGGTGCATGGCCGCGTTGATCAGGATGGATTGCCCTATGCTGCGCCGTATCTGGAAGCCAGCAATGTTCCTGATAGTAGAGGGCTGATGTTCAACGGTCCGGCGTATATCGGTCTAGCGGCGATGGATGAAAGTCTGTTGTTTCTCGACGCCGGGATGAACGGCACTTCGCTTTATGATCATCTCCTTCGACAAGATGACGGGCTGTTGACAGACACCTCGGTCCGTTCCTTGCAAAAGCTTGAAGCGGGTCGTATTCGGGTCGGATACTGCTGGCACTGCAGTGATCCTGCACATCAAAGCCTCCAATATGATGACTTCGACAGTGTGATCCTGACTGTCCCTTCCTGGCTGATCGAGACCAACATGCGCCTCGACGGTTTTAGCCGTCAGATACTGCCGCAGTCGATTGTGGATGCGTGGAAGCACGCTCATTGGGAAACCAGCTGCAAAGTCTATGCGCCACTGAAGAAGAGTTATCTGGACAGTAAATCAGCGTTACCCCAGATCCTCGTCACCGACAGCTTGGTCCACGACGTATACGCCTATCGATACAACGATCGTTACCCCGACGACTGCATCCTGCTCAGCTACACATGGGAAGATGATGCAACGAAGCTAGCCGTATTCACTGATGAAGAACTGGCCAACAAGTGTGTGGAGGAACTCGACCGAATCCTCCTGCGCTGCTGCAATGTGGCCGAACCTATATCGCCTTACATCGATACCCGAAACATCCGCATACAGCGCTGGGCTACGGACAAAAATGCGCTCGGCTGCGCAAAGCTGTATCGCGCTGGTACCTACTACGACGCGGTCGGCCTGATGAAGTATAACCGCGATTACAGTGCCAGCTCGGGGCTTTATCTGGCTGGGGAGTCCTTCTCCGTTGACGCCGGCTGGACCGAGCCGAGTCTACGCACCGCGCTTGATGTAGTGATCAATCTTTGCAACAACACATCCGCAACGTTCAATGGAGACTTTACCCTTGAACACTATCCGCATTATCAACTTGGGAAATAGCGGCGGCTGGGTGTTTTTGTGAGATTCGTCCTACTGCGCTTACTCGCTTCTCCTTCGACCTCATAGGACCTGCCCGACTGTCTCTCCCAACCCCAACCCCGCTCTACTGGCGACCTTCCAAAACAACCACAAAAAGGAAGTCGCCATGTCCGAACATTGCCCCCCCGTCAGCCCTGTCCGCATCGCTGTCATCCAGTACGACCCACAAGTCGGGCTAGAGTACTGCGATGGCAACCTGAGCAGAGGCCTGGCACTGGCCCGGCGTGCGGTGCGTGAAGGTGCCAATCTGATCGTGCTGCCCGAGCTGGCCAACACCGGGTACACCTTTCACTCCCGTGCCGAGGCCTATGCCCATGCCGAAACGTTGCAGGCGGGCCGCAGCCTGAAAGCCTGGGCTGATTTCGCCAGGGAATATCAGGTGTACCTGGCAGCAGGATTCGCCGAGCGTGAGGGCCTGAAGCTCTACGACAGCGCCGTATTGTTTGGCCCCGACGGCCTGCTAGGCCACTATCGCAAGGCCCACCTGTGGAACCAGGAAAAGCTCTGGTTCACCCCTGGCGACCTCGGCTTCCCTGTATTCGAGACGCCAATCGGCCGTATTGGCCTGCTGATCTGCTGGGACATCTGGTTCCCTGAAGTGCCAAGGCTCATGGCCGCGCAAGGGGCAGACATCATATGCAGCTTGAACAATTGGGTGTGGACACCGCCTCCACTGTTTGATGAAACAGGGCGTTGCATGGCGTCGTACCTGACCATGACAGCCGCGCATGTGAACAATGTCTACATCGCCGCCGCAAACCGTATCGGCAGTGAGCGAGGAGGGCGCTTTCTCGGTTGTTCGTTGATTGCCGGAACCAACGGTTGGCCCATTGGTGCTGTGGCCAGTGCGGAGGAGGAAAGCATTGTCTACGCCGATGTCGACCTCAGCAGCGCGCGTTCAGCGCCGATCTGGAACAGCCTCAACGACCTGCAGCGTGATCGCCGTACCGACCTCTACGATGCTGCGCTTGGCTACCGCCTGCATGCGCCTATGCCACGCTGAGGATCCGCACATGAAGCCATTACTGCTGCCCAATCGGCAGCACGCCCCCGTGCTGATCTTCACCTGCCTGGCAATGCTGCTGGCAGCCAGTCTTGCGTTAGGCCCGTGGCCAGACTACGGGCAACTGGCGGCGACACTGGACCAACCGCTGAGTCGTTTGCGCTGGATAGTGGGCGATATCAGCGAGGTCGCATTCTACAAGCATGAGCTGCCTGCGCTGGGCTTGCTGCTAGGCGCCAGCCTGGCACATTGGGCCCATCTTCGCGGGTACCGCTGGCAGGGTTTTGCCATCTGCTATGGAAGCGGACTGTGGCCATGGGTGTTCACCAGCTCGCTGATGGGCCTTTTACTTAGCCATGCCTTGTGGGGATGGACCTTGGCCAGTGGTACCTGGCAACCAACGTTCGTGGCCTTCGTGTCGTTGCCGGCAGCCATGGTGCTGTTGTATGGGGCGGGCTGGCGTGTGGCGATAGCAGGCGCATTGCTGGGGGCATTACTGGTAACCCCGGCGAGTCTGCTGCTGGTCAACTACCTGTGCTACCCCCTGCAGTTGCCTGTGGTTATCGGCAACGTGGGTGGAATGGCCGTGGCAAGTGCCGCCGCTTTCCTGCTGTGCAAGCGCTACCCGTCATGGGTCCGTCAAAGCCACGAACCCGACGTTGTGAAGCCTGTGGCCAGCCAGCCATCCTACGGTGTGATCTGGACTTTGCGGCGTGTACTGGCCGATTTCAGTGAAGCCCCCTTCTTTGGCAATGAGCTGGCCAGTCTGGGTCTCCTACTGGGTTTGTTACTGGCTTACCTGTTGGCCCCGGCAGCACCTGCATACGGTTCAATGTTGGCGTTGCACATACTGGCCGGACAGGTCTTGGCATCCTTGGTCGGGGTCGTATTCTGGCGCGGCCAGTGGCAAGCCCGGGGGTGGTATCCGACTTATATTCCGATTGTCTCGATCGTGCCGGCCGCCGTGCTGACGCATGGCGGTAGTTGGCAAGTCATTGTGGCCAGTGCAGTGCTGGGGGCCCTGGTGGCTCCGCCGCTGGCAGTGGCGATCACGCAGCGGTTGCCGGGTTATGTGCATGGCTACATCGGCAACGTGGTGTCGATGGCGATCAGCACGTTGGGAATCGTACCGCTGATCGGGTTACTGGTGGGGGGAGAAGGATGATTGAGCATTCGGACCTGCCCAAGCTGTCGATCGCCAGTTTGGGCGGGACGGTCAGCATGCAGGCTACAGCGGGTGAGTGTGGCGTAACGCCCACCCTGGATTGTGAGCAGCAACTGCTTCAGGTACCGCAGTTGCGCGAAATGGCGCAGTTGACTGTAACGTCATTGAGCTTGGTCCCCAGTGCATCGCTCAGCTTCAACGCGTTGCTGGAAGTGCTGGCCTGGGCTCGCTGCGAAGTCGAGGGCGGTGCCCGGGCCGTGATACTGACCCAAGGCACAGACAGCCTTGAGGAAACGGCCTATTTCCTTGACCTGCTTTGGCCATTCGATGCGCCTTTGGTGATGACCGGTGCAATGCGCTCGCCCAGCCAGCCGGGCAACGATGGCCCGGCCAACCTTCTGGCTGCGGCCCAGGTTGCATTGGCACGAGGCAGCGGTGGGCGTGGTGTGCTGGTGGTGATGAATGATCAGATCCATCGTGCGACAAAGGTTCGCAAGACAGCTAGCCTGGCGATAGCGGCATTCGACTCGCCTGGTTTCGGTCCTGTGGGGGAAGTTGTAGAAGGTGTTGCAACGTACCGCCATCCCCCAGACAGGCGGGAGGTACTCCCGCTGCCGGGGCGTACCGACCAGCGCGTCATCCTGCTGGAGGCGTGCCTGGACGCCGACACTGTATTGCTGCAGGCTCTGCCCGCATTGCGCTACGACGGGCTGGTCATCGCCGGGTTCGGCGCCGGCCATGTTTCCGGCAATTGGTCTGATGTTCTGGAGCACATGACGCCAACCCTGCCAGTCATTGTCGCCACTCGTACAGGTGAGGGGGCTACAGCCCGCGCAACATACGGGTTTTCCGGCTCCGAGATCGACTTGCAGAAAAAAGGTGTGCATATGGCCGGGCACCTCTGCCCGCGCAAGTGCCGCATTTTGCTGTGGCTGCTGATTGGCGCCGACCGGCAGCATGAGTTGCCGGGTTGGCTGCCCACCTGAGAAAATTTGCCCGTGCAGTATCTTGCACGGGCAACCCTCCAAGCATTGCTGTGCTAGGGTGCACACACTTTTGCTAGCAAGGATTCCCTGCCCGATGCTCCCGCCACTCAGCGAAAAAGAACTGCACCGCCTCGAAGACCTGCTGATCACCTACGGCAACGACTACTCGGTACTCAACCTGGCCGAGCTCAATGGCTTTTTCACCGCGCTGGCTAGCTCGCCGACCACGGTCACCCCCGAGCGCTGGCTGCCGGCAGTGGCGGGTGGCAAGGTGCCCAAGTTCAAGAAACCGGCCCATGAAGAAGCCTACGTTGCATTGATGCTGCGGTATGCCGACCAAGTCGCCGGACAGTTGGGCGATCACATCGATCAGTTCGAGCCGCTGTTCGAGGAAACAGAAGACGAGCAGGGCACCGTGGTCGTGATGGAAGAATGGTGCTTCGGCTACATGCGCGCTACCCAGGTCGCCAACTGGGAAGCTTTGCCGCCAGAGCAGGACCAGTTACTCAAAGCCATCTCTTTGCATGGGCTGGAGGATAACTTCGAGCTGCTGGACCAGATGAGCGAAGCGGAGATACAGGCCTGTGTGCCGAAGGTGATTGAAGCCGCGCGTGGTTTGTTCCGCTACTTCAGCAAGCCGCACTGAGGCACACGGGCTCGGTTGCTGCGGTGCTTGCTGGGGCCGCACTGCGGATCCGTCGGCAAGCACCCGAAAAACGCAGACTGTTTTTTGTCATGGGGCGGTTAATTATTCCATCTGGCGAAATTATGGTTTCCCCCGCGCACTGATTCTGCTGCCAGCCGAATCAGTGCAGCATGTGCTCCATCAGCCCAATCCGGTGCTGACCAGGAGCCAAGCCCATGTCGAACCCGATCAAACTCTACAACTTCCCCAAGTCCGGCCACGCCCACCGCATCGAGCTGATGCTTTCGCTGCTCAACCTGCCTACCGAGCTGGTGTTCGTGGACCTGGCCAAAGGTGCGCACAAGCAGCCGGACTTCCTGGCCCTCAACCCGTTCGGCCAGGTACCGGTCATCGATGACAACGGCACGGTGATCGCAGACTCCAACGCAATCCTCGTTTACCTCGCCAAAAAATATGACAACGGCACCTGGCTACCCGAAGCGCCAGCCGCTGCCGCCCGTGTACAACGCTGGCTGTCGGTCGCTGCAGGCCCGCTGGCCTTTGGCCCGGCCGCTGCACGCCTGGTGACCGTGTTCGGCGCTTCGTTCAACACTGACGAAGTGATTACCCGGGCGCACACCCTGCTCAAGGTGATTGATGCCGAACTGGCCAAGTCGCCGTTCCTGGCAGGCGACACGCCGACCATCGCCGACGTCGCCAACTACTCCTACATCGCCCACGCACCGGAGGGCAACGTGTCGCTGGAGCCGTACGCCAACGTACGTAGCTGGCTGGCGCGGATCGAGGCATTGCCGGGCTTCGTACCGATGCCCCGCACCGTCATCGGGCTGCAGACCAGCGTCTGATGCCCCTGCGAGGAACGCCACCATGCAACAGTCCCCCGATCACCGCCCCTCGCCTTGGCATGCGGGCGAGAAAACCCTGCAGGAAAAGGTCGGTGTAGCAGAGCGCATGGAGGCGTTCGGGCAAAAGGTCATTCGTGACTACATGCCCGACCAGCACCGCACGTTCTACCATCAGTTGCCGTTCATGGTGGCGGCCAGCGTAGACGCTCAGGGGCGGCCCTGGGCGACGCTGCTGGAGGGGCCGGAAGGTTTCGTCAGTTCGCCCGACCCACGCCAGTTGACGATTGACGCCAGGCTAGCGGCCGATGACCCGGCGACCCCGGGGTTGGTCGCCGGGCAGGCAATCGGCCTGCTGGGCATCGAACTGCACACCCGCCGGCGCAACCGCCTCAACGGGCAGATTCGCCAGGCGGTTGCAGGGCAATTGCAGGTGACGGTAGAGCAGTCGTTCGGCAACTGCCCGCAATACATCCAGTTGCGCGATTACGCGCGCGTCGCCGAACCGGCTCAGGGGCGCATCGATGCGACGGCCCTGGATGCCACGACCGTCAGTATGATCCAGTCTGCCGACACCTTCTTCGTCGCCAGCTATGTCGAGCATGACAACGGCCAGCGTTCGGTGGATGTGTCCCACCGTGGCGGTCGGCCAGGATTCGTCAGGGTCCAAGGCAATACGCTGACCATTCCCGACTACGCCGGTAACCTGCACTTCAACACCTTGGGCAACTTGTTGGTCAACCCGAGGGCAGGTTTGTTGTTCATCGACTTCAGCAACGGCAACGTGCTGCAGGTGTGCGGGCGTGCCGAGGTGCTGCTGGAAAGCCCGGCCATCCAGGCGTTCGAAGGTGCAGAGCGGCTGTGGACGCTGGAGGTCGACCAGGTGGTGTGGCGGCCGGCTGCGGTTTCCCTGCGCTGGGCGTTCAAGGAGTACGCCCCCACCAGCCTGATGACCGGCACCTGGGCCGAGGCCGATGCGCGTTTGCAGCAACGTCAGCAGCAGCACCAATGGCAAGCCTGGCGGGTGCTCCGGGTAGAGCAGGAGAGCCGCGATATCCGTTCGTTCTACCTCCAGCCGCCCACCGGTTCCGCTGTGGCATTTGCCCCCGGGCAACATGTACCGGTGCAGGTCAAGCGCGACGGTGAGGCGCCGCTTATCCGCACCTACAGCTTGTCCAGCGCACCTTCCGACGGCTATTGGCGCATCAGCGTCAAAGCCCAGGGCCCGGTTTCCCGCCACTTGCATGAGCGCATCGCGCCAGGCGATGTGCTTGACGTCCGCCCACCCATGGGCAGTTTCACGCTCGACGTGCAGAGCACGCGGCCGTTGGTGCTGATTGGCGCTGGCGTAGGCATTACGCCGTTGCTGGCCATGCTGCGTGAGCAATTGAGCCAAGGTCAGGCTCGGGCCATCCACGTGTTCCAGGGTGCGCGTAGCCTGGCCGACCTGCCGTTCAGGCAGGAGCTGGCGAGTCTGCAGCAACGGGCCGCAGGCTTGCTGCACATTCATCGCGCCCTGAGCCAGCCGGAAAGCCATGCGCTGCTTGGGCGGGATTACGAGTTTGCCGGGCGCCTGGGCATCGGGCAGGTCAAGGCGACGCTGGCACTGGACGACTACGAGTTCTACCTGTGCGGACCGGGCAGTTTTACCCAGGACTTGTATGAAGGGTTGCGCGGCGTGCATGTGCCGGATGCGCGGATTCACGCAGAAGCGTTCGGGCCGTCGACGTTGCGCCGGCACACGCACGCCGACCAGCCCGCCTTGCAGCAGCCACCCGCTGCCAGCGAGCCAGTACCGGTGCACTTTGCGGCGTCGGCCAAGGAGGCGCGCTGGGCACCCGGCGGCGGTACCTTGCTGGAGCTGGCCGAGGCGCGCGGGCTGGCGCCGGACTTCAGTTGCCGGGGTGGCTCGTGTGGTACCTGCAAGACCAGACTGGTGAGTGGCCAGGTGCATTACCCGAATCCACCGGCAGAGCTACCGGAGGCGGGGTCGGTGTTGATCTGTTGTGCCGTGCCGGCGCAGGTGCAGGAGGGGGTACAGGCCCTGGTGCTGGACATCTGATACACCAGCCCCGCCTCTTCGCGGGCAGCAGAAAATACCCAGATGAACAATAATCCCGGCACCTCATGCCCCCAGGAGCTCGCATGGACCAGATCCACCTGATGAAGGTATTCGTCGCCGTAGGTGAGCTGGAAAGCTTCGCCGCTGCTGCCCGCCGCCTGGCCATCTCCCCGGCCGCCGTCACCCGTGCCGTCAGCGCCCTGGAGGAGCAGCTGGGGGTCAAGCTGCTACTGCGCACCACCCGCAGCGTGCGCCTGACCGAGGCAGGCGGCCGCTACCTGGAGGACACCCGGCATATCCTGGCCAGCATTCACGAGGCCAACGAAGCGGCGGCCGGCATCAATGCCACCCCCAAGGGCGACCTGGCGGTGACTGCACCGATCCTGTTCGGCAAGAAGTTCGTCATGCCCAGCATCGTTCGCTACCTGCAGCAGTATCCGCAAGTCGACGTGGCCGCCTACTTTCTCGACCGCGTGGTGAACCTGGTCGAGGAAGGCATGGATGTGGCCGTGCGGATCGGCCCGTTGCCCGACTCCGGGTTGAAGGCCTTGCGGGTCGGTCAGGTCCGGCGCATGTTGTGCGCTGCGCCCGACTACCTGGCGCGCCACGGTGTGCCCAGGCACCCCTCGGACCTGGCCGGGCATGCGGTGATCGGTACCACCAACCTGTCCCCCCGAGCCGGCTGGCGCTTTGGCGTGACCGATGAGCCGACTTTGGTGCGCATGAAACCGCGGCTGACGGTGACCAGCAATGATGGGGCTATCGCTGCGGCCTGCGGTGGCCTGGGGATTGCCCGTTTATTGTCATACCAGGTGGCTGATGAACTGGCGAGCGGGCAGTTGCAGGTGATTCTGGCCGAGTATGAGGAAGCACCCTGGCCGATTCACATACTGCACCGTGAGAGCAAGTACGGGTCGGCCAAGGTCAGAACCTTCATCGACATGCTGGCGCAGGCGCTGCGGGACCAGCAACTGGAGTGAGCATGTAGCGCCCACAATGCGTTACAACGCTTGGTACTGCATGCTGAACCCCAGGCTCATCGTGTCACCCTGTTGCAACAGCCTCAGCCCCGGCCGGCCGGGCAGGTGATGGGCGTTGACCGGGTGGCTGACCGGCTCGAAGCAGAAGAAGCCTTGCCCCGGCGGGCAGAACAGCAAGAAGTGCTCCGCCCCGCTGGCGCGACAGGCCAGCCGGTAGCCTGCCCCTGGCTGTTCGATCACACAGTGCCCCGGCCAGCCACTGAAGGCGTGGTCGACCAGCGTCTCGGGCAGGTGGCCCAGTGCTTCGAACCGCCACGGCTCGGGCACCGTGGCCTGATACGACGGCAAGCGCCCAGCCTCGGCCAGCCACACCTTGCGCGCGGTCGCAGACAGCTTGGTATCGGGGTAGCGCGGAAGGTAAGGGTGCAGGCCCAACCCATACCAGTTGGCCGAATCATCCCGGTGCGTCACATGCAGGTCCAGGGTCAGGCAGCCTTCATGCAGGTGTATATCCAGCGTGGCCTGGTAGGCGAAGGGTACGGCACTGTCCAGCGTCAGCCGTGCGCGCCGTTCGCTGTGGTGCGCCACGTGCCAGGCCTGCTGCCAGGCGCTGCCATGGATGGGAAACGGGTCGTGCTCGGTATTCGGCGCCAACGCCTGCCAGCCCTGCGGCCGGGCATAACCCGCCTCGGCAACCCGATTGGACCAAGGCGCCAGTGGGTAGCAAGCCAGCCGCCTGGGCGTGGCGCTGGCCAAGGCAGCCGCGTCGGTATGGCGCAGCAGCGCCTGCCCGGTTGCCTTGACCTGCCAGTTGACCAGGCTGGCGCCCAGTTCCGGCGCCAGGCTCAGGCGGGTCAGGCGGTCCTGCAGGTGCAGTGTGGTCACAGCCATGCAATGTTCCTCTGGAGCAGAGCGATCAGTTGGCCCGCCGGTAAGTGAGCAGCACGATGCCGCATACCACCACAGCGCCGCCGAGCAATTGCAGCGGGCCCAGTTGCTGGTCGAGCAGGGCCCAACCCAGCAGTAAAGTGGCGATGGGTTCGACGTTCATCACCGGGGCGTTTTGCGCCATGTTCAGCCTGGGTACGCAGACGAACAGCAAGCTGAACGCCAGCCCATACAGCAGTACCAGGCTGGCCAGCGCCACCCAGCCACTGCTGCTGCCCGGCAGCGACAAACCGGCCGGCATCACCCCGCTGGCGCCCGCGAGCAGCATGCTGGAGAACACGATCAGCAGGGTCAGCAGGCTGCGCACCGGGCCCCGCACGCTAGCCAGCTTGTGGTCGGTGATCCACAACGCGCAAGCGAAGGCACAAGCGGCGCCGAAGGCCAGGCTGACCCCCAGCGCCCAGTGTGGGTTGCCCGCACCGCTGTCGGCCAGGCGTGCCGGCACATCCAGCGCCAGCACCAGGCCGCATAGGATCAAGCCCATGAACAGGACGGTGCGGCCAGTGGGGCGCGCACCGCCCAGCGCCCAGGTCAGCAGCGCCAGCAGCATCGGGAAGGTATTGCCCACCAGCAAGGCCAGAGCCACCGGGATGCGCGCCACCGCCGAATACAGGCACAGGCTCTGGGTGGCGATCAGCAGGCCAAGCAGCAGTTGCCAGCGGCGGGTGCCAGCGGGCAGCGCCAGCGCCTGACGTTGCCACAGCAGCAAGCCGGCCAGCACCAGGAAGGTAATGCCGGAACGGCAGAGTATGGCCAGCAGCACACCGGTGCCGTCATCGAAGGCGATGCGTGCGGCGATATGGTTACCGGCGAATGAGCAGGCAAGCAGAGCCAGCAGGGCGATGGCCAGCTGGCGCGGAAACAGCGGGGGAGCAGAGGAGGGGACAGCCATGTGCAGGATCCGTTTGCAGGTAGATTTTCCAGCCCTATCGCAGTCGTTGTAGGAGCGGCCTTGTGTCGCGATGGGCCGCAAGGCGGCCCCAGCAATATTCGCAACAACGCCGAAAACCTGGGGCCGCTTTGCGGCCCATCGCGACACAAGGCCGCTCCTACAGGCTGAGGTGCGGTTACAGCACCACGCTAGGCAGCCACAGCGAAATGGCCGGAATGTAGGTCACCGCCATCAGCACCAGGAACAGTGCCAGGTAGAACGGCAGCAGCGCCTTGACCGTCGATTCGATACTCACCTTGCCCACCGCCGAGCCGACGAACAACACGGCGCCCACCGGCGGCGTGATCAGGCCGATCCCCAGGTTCACCAGCATGATCATGCCGAAATGCACCGGGTCCACGCCGATGCCGGTGATCACCGGCAACAGGATCGGCGTAAGGATCAGGATCAGCGGCGCCATGTCCATCACCGTGCCCAGCAGCAGCAACATGAAGTTGATGCACATCAGGATCACATAGCGGTTGTCCGACAGGGTGAGGAACGCCGTGGTGATCTTCGACGGGATCTGCATCAGCGTCATCACGTAGCCAAAGCTGGCCGCGAAGCCGATCAATATCATCACGATCGAGATGGTGCGCACCGTGCGGTGCATCAGCTTGGGCAGGTCGCGCCACTTGTAGTCACGGTAGATGAACATGGTCACGAAGAATGACCAGACGACCGCCACGGCTGCCGACTCGGTCGCAGTGAACACGCCCGAGAGGATACCGCCCAGGATGATCACCATGGCCATCAGGCCCCACAGTGCCTCACCGGCAATCTTCAGCGCTTGGCGCAGCGGGATGACCTCACCCTTGGGGTAGTTGCGCTTCTTGGCGAACAGCAGGCACAGGCCCATCATCACCGCGCTCAGCAGCAACCCTGGCATCACCCCGGCCATGAACAGCGAGGCGATCGAGACCGTGCCGCCCGCCGCCAGCGAGTACAACACCGAGTTGTGGCTGGGCGGGGTCAGCAGCGCCTGTACCGAGCCGCTGACCGTCACGGCGGTAGAGAACTCGCGCGGGTAGCCTTTGCGCTCCATCTCCGGGATCAGCACCGAGCCCACCGAGGCGGTGTCTGCCACCGACGAGCCTGAAATTGCACCAAAGAACGTCGAGGCCATGATGTTGACCAGCGAAAGGCCGCCGCGCACGAAACCCACCAGCACCCCGGCAAAGGCCACCAGCCGCCGTGACATGCCGCCTTCGGCCATGATGGCGCCGGCCAGCACGAAGAACGGAATGGCCAGCAGCGAGAATTTGTTAACCCCGCTGGCCACTTGGATCATCATCGCTTGCAGCGGTATGTCGATCCACCAGGCGCCGATCAGCGCCGAAAGGCCCAAGGCATAGGCCACGGGCATGCCCAGCAGGATGAGCGCAATGAAACTGCCCAACAGAATGAACGCATCCATTTACGCCGCTCCTTCGTTTTCTTCCAGTTGGTCGAGGCGCACCACCTTGCGGTGGCTCTGGTCGCCCAGCAGGAGTTTTTCCAGCACAAATACCAAGGTCAGCACGCCACCGACCGGGATCGGCGCATAGGTCATGCCCACCCGCACACTGGGCAGTGAGGCCAGAAACTGGTTCCAGGTGGTGATGCACAGCTGGGTGCCGTACCAGGTCATGAACAGGCACACCAGGACCATCAGCACCTGCACCAGCAGGGCCACCAGCCGGCGCTGCAGCGGCGGCAGGCGGTCGGTGATCATCGCCACCGCCATGTGCGCCCCGGCGCGGTAGCTGGCGGCGGCGCCAACGAAGGTGAACACCACCATCAGCAAGATGGCCACCGGCTCTGGCCAGCTGGCCCCGGTGCCGAGTACATAGCGGGCGAAGATGCCCCACGGGATGATCAGCGACATGCTCAGGATCGACAGGCCGGCGACCCAGATACAGGCGCGGTACAACGTGTCGTTGGCACGCAGAAAGAGGTTTTTCATGGGCATCACCAAAGCGGCAGGGCGGCTGATGTGGCCCTGCCGAGGTCGGTAGGAAAGGTCGCGCTTACTGCACCGCGTCGATACGTTTCATCAGGTCGGCGTATTGCGCGCCGTATTTTTCCCGCACCGGTGCGGTCGCGTCGTAGAAAGGCTTCTTGTCGACGGTGATGAACTCGACACCGGCGGCCTTGAGCTTCTCTTCGCTGCTGGCCGTTTTGGCATCCCACAGCACCCGCTCTTCCATCTGCGCCTCACGCGCTACCTTTTTCACCAGCGCTTGCTGTTCGGGGGTGAGCTTGTTCCAGGTGGTCTTGGACATCACCACCGGTTCGGGCAGGATCAGGTGGCCGGTCAGGGTGAAGTATTTGGCACTCTGGTAGTGGTTGTGTTCGAGCAGGGTCGGCGGGTTGTTCTCGGCGCCGTCGATTACCCCGGTCTGCAGCGCGCTGAAGATTTCCCCGGTGTCCATGGCGATCCCGTTGCCACCCATGGCGTTCATCATGTCGATGAACAGCGGGTTGCCCTGCACGCGAATCTTCATGCCCTTCAGGTCTTCCAGGCTGCGCACCGGCTTTTTCGTGTAGAGGCTGCGCGAGCCGCCATCCATCCAGGCCAAGGCCACCAGGTTGAAGTCGGAGTTGGTGATCTTGTCGAGGATCTCCTGGCCGATCTCGCCATCGATGACCTTGCGCATGTGGTCGTGGTCGCGGAACACGAACGGCATGTTGAACACGTTCACATCCGGCACCACCGGGCCGACGATCCCCAGGCTGACGCGGGTCATCTGCACGGCGCCGATCTGCGCCTGTTCGATCACTTCCTTCTCCGAGCCCAGCACACCGCCGGCAAACATCTTGAAGGTGATGTCGCCATTGCTGGCCTGTTCCAGTTTCTTGCCCATGTTCTGCTCGGCCACCACCGTGGGGTAGCCGGCGGGGTGAATTTCCGCGAACTTGATGTCCAGCGCCGAAACGGGCATGGCCACGCTGCAGGCGAAGGGGAGTACGGCAAGAAGCAGCTTGCGTTTGAACGTCATGATGAAACTCCGTGGTTTTTATTATCTGGTTTCGGGCGTGCAAAGGGTGTGGTGCGCGTCGCGGGGCTCAGCCCCGCCAGGCTGGCTCCTCCAGGCCCTTGGTGCCTGGGTTGAGGGCGAATACCCCGCCCGCCAGCGGCTGGTCGCCAAGGTCGAGCCCCGCCGGGCGGATCGAGGTGACGTACAGGGTGTCGAAGTTGGTGCCACCGAAGGCGCACATCGCCGGTTTCTTCACCGGCACGCTGAGCGAGCGGTCCAGGCGCCCGTCAGGGGTGAAACGGTGGATCTGCCCGGCGTCATTGCCGCATATCCAATAGCAGCCATCCTGGTCGATGGCGGCACCGTCGGGGCGGCCGGGGTAATTGCGCATATCCACGAACAGCCGCGGGTTGTGGGGTGTGCCCGTGTCGGTGTCGTAGTCGAAGGCCCAGATCTTCTGCACGCTGGGGTGCGAATCGGACAGGTACATGCGCGTGCCGTCGGGGCTGAAAGCCAGGCCGTTGGGCACGATCATGCCCGCTTGCTGCAGGTGCAAATGGCCCTCGCGGTCATGCCGGTACAGTGCCCCTACGTGGGCGCCTTGCTGCATGTCCAGCAGCATGCTGCCGGCCCAGAAACGCCCTTGGCGGTCGCAGCGGCCATCGTTGAAGCGCATGCCCGGCTGCGCATGCGGCACCCCGCTGAGCACACGGCTGGCCAGGCTGCCGTCGGCCTTGGTTTGAATCTGGAAGATGCCGCTTTCCATGCCGGCCACCCAGCCGTCGCCACTGCGGGCGATACAGGCCAGCATCTGGTCGCCCTGCCAGACCTGGTGCGTGTTATCCACCGGCTGCCAGCGGTGCAACTGGCGCGCGGGTATGTCGACCCAGTACAAGGCCTGCTCGCCAGGGTGCCACACGGGGCTTTCCCCGGTGCCGTTGCGGGCGTCGACGATCAGTTCACAGTGCATGGCCGTGCCTCCTGGCGCGTGCGGTCAGTTGAACGGTCCGGCCACGGCAAATGCGCCGCCCTGATAGACCATGCTCGGGTCATCGGCGGCAGGCGCCGGCTCGGCTTCCACCGCTGCGCGGAAGGGCTCCGAGCTGTCCTTGGGCACGTAGCCCAGGTGTGCGGCATGGCGGTTGTCCCACCATACGGTGCGGTTGGCCGAGGCACCGTAGACAATGGTGTGGCCGACGTTCGGCGTGAACAGGCCGCGCTCAATCAACTGCACCAGATCGTCGTAACTTAACCACGTGCAGAGCATGCGCGGGTTCTGTGGCCGGGGGAACGAAGAGCCGATGCGGATGCTGACGGTTTCGATGCCGTAACGATCGAAATAGAAGCTGGCGACATCTTCGCCATAGCACTTGGACAGCCCGTAGTAGCTGTCGGGGCGGCGCGGGGCATGCGCGTCGATGCGCTCGTTCTGGCGGTAGAAGCCGATGGTATGGTTGGAGCTGGCGAAGACCACCCGTTGCACCCCATGCTTGCGTGCCGCCTCGTAGACATGGAACACGCCGCAGATATTGGGGCCGAGAATCTCTTCGAACGAATGCTCGGTAGACACCCCGCCGAAGTGCACGATGGCATCGACGCCTTCAACCAGGGCATGCACGGCTGCCTTGTCGGCCAGGTCGCAGGTGACCACTTCTTCGTGTGGGCCAGCGGCTGGGGCCATGGGGTTGATGTCGGAAAGGCGCAGGACCTCGGCGCAGCCTTGCAGGCGTTCGCGAAGGACCTTGCCCAGGCCGCCTGCGGCTCCGGTGAGCAGCAGGCGTTTGAGGGGGGTAGTGGTCATGACCGGCTCTTATTGTTAATTGTTGTAGGTTGTCGTATGACTTTTGTGATTATTGGCGGTGCGATTCAGTGTTGTCAATGACAACGCAATGTCAGTCTGGTGTTATGCGCGTGCCCTGTAGGAGCGGCCTCGTGTCGCGAAATGAGCGGCGTAAAGCCTTACAGCAATGACAACGGGTAGTTGAAAATCAACCGGTTCTCATCGAACTCGTTATTGCTGTAGTCCCGCCGAATCGACGAATTGCGCCATTTCACACTCAAATCCTTGAACGCTCCGCTCTGGATCACATACGCCAGTTCAGTCTCACGCACCCATTCCTTGCCATCCGTCACCACCCCGCTGTGCACGTCGCGGCCGCTGATGTAGCGGTTCATCAAGGTCAGCCCCGGCACGCCGACGGTGACGAAGTTGAAGTCATGGCGCACCTGCCATGAGCGTTCGTTGGCGTTGTCGAAGCTGGCGTTGTAGCTGTCATTGGCCAGGGTTCCGCCACTGGTGCCATTGACCCGCATCCAGGTATCGCCATCGACCTTCTGCAGCCCGACCCAGAAGGTGCTGCCGCCGTATTTGGCGGAGAACATCCCCGAGTACGTCTTGTTGTCCAGCTCGCCAGCGCGCCTGGAACCGTCGTCATCACCCTGGAAATAGCCCAGGTTGGCGCCCAGGGTCCAGTCGCCGAGCGGCTGGCTGTGGCTCAGCTGCAGGTATTGCTGCTGGTACACGTCCTTGAGCACCGCATTCCACAGCCCCACCAGGGTGCGCTCCTGGTTGAACCTGTACTCGCCCCCGACGAAGTTGAAGCGGTCCGACACCGCGCCGCCGTAGCTCATGTCCTCCATGCTGGCGTCGTTGCGCGGGCTGTTGGCGCGGAACTGGCCGCCGTACAAGGTCAGCCCGGCAATCTCGTTGGACGTGACCTGCCCGCCACGCAATGTTTGCGGCAGTGAACGCCCGTCGTCCGCGCGCAGAATTGGCAGTACCGGCATCCATTCGCCGATCTTCAGCTCGGTTTTCGAAATGCGCGCCTTGCCCGCCACGGCAAGCCGGCCAAAGTCATCCGCCGGCCGCCCATCGTCGTGGCGTGGCAGCAGCCCGGTGCCGTAGGTGCCGCCCCCGCCATCGAGCTTCACCGACCACAGCCCCAGCACGTCCACGCCAAAACCCACCGGGCCCTCGGTGAAGCCGGAACGGGCATCGAGGATCACGCTCTGGGTCCATTCTTCGGCTTTGCCTTGCGGGTTGGCGGGGTTGGTGAAGTTGCGGTTGATATAGAAGTTGCGCAGGCCCAGCACGGCTTTGCTGTCTTCGATGAAACCTTGGGCAAGGCTGGTGCCCGGCAGGCAGCTGAGCAGGCTGGCGCCAAGCAGCGCACAGGGGAGGGTGGTGTGGCAGATTTTCGACATGGGTTGCTTCCGCTGATGTTGTTTTTGTTATGTGTTGTCGTACAACTTCGGCTTTTTTAACAAGTGAAAAACCCGCTGTCAACGGCGTTGGCCGCCAGCATTCAGCTACTTTCAGCGATGAGCGCTCAAGCGCAGGCTCTAGTTCGGGCTCGCAATAACAATTGGTCATACTACGACTGCCCGCGAATTGTTGCATTTGTCGCAACGCACTGCCTCGGGTGCGTCAGTTTGTCGCAGAATTATTTAGTAATACTATTCTTCGTTGCTGAATGTCTTATCGATTCAGACCCATGGAAACGGAGATTTCACCGATGAGCACTACCCGTGCTTCACACCCCTCACGCTTGCTGCCCAGATTGCTAGGCGTGGTTTTTTTGCTGATGGGCCTGGCCTTGCTGGCCGGCGGCATCAAACTGGCAACCCTTGGCGGTTCGCTGTATTACCTGCTGGCCGGCATTGGCTTGGCGATTACCGCAGCCTTGTTGCTGGCTGGCCGACGTGAGGCATTGAGCGTTTATGGCGTCGTGCTGTTGCTGAGTTCGCTCTGGTCGTTGGTCGAGGTGGGCCTGGACTGGTGGCAACTGGTCCCCCGGCTGGCCCTCTGGTTCGTCCTTGGCCTGGTGTTGTTATTGCCTTGGCTACGCAGGCCATTGACGCAGGGCCAGCCTTATCCCCTCGGTACAGGGGTATTGAGTGTGGGCGTGGCGGCCGCGGGTCTGATGGCGCTGGCCAGCCAGTTCACCCAGCCTGGCACCGTGGTCGGCCGCCTGGACCGTGACACGGCAGGTACCACCAGCACGGCACCGGCAATGCCTGACGGTGACTGGCAGTCCTACGGCCGTACCGAGTTTGGCGACCGTTACTCGCCACTCAAGCAGATCACCCCGCAGAATGTGGGCAAGCTCAAGCTGGCCTGGACCTACCGCACCGGTGATGTCCCCGGGCCAAACGACCCGGGCGAGACTACGGCGGAAAACACCCCGCTGAAAGTCAACGGCAAGCTCTACGTGTGCACCCCGCATAGCCAGGTGATTGCCCTGGACCCCGACAGCGGCAAGGAGATCTGGCGTTTCGATCCCAAGCTCAGCACGCAGAATGCGGCCAATTTCAAAGGCTGGGCGCACATGACCTGCCGCGGCGTGGCCTATTACGACACGGCCAGCTCGCAAGCGAGCCCCGCGCAGGGGCAGGCCTGCGCCAAGCGCATTTACGTACCCACCGCCGACACCCGCCTGATCGCGCTGGATGCCGATACCGGCCAACAGTGCGCCGGCTTTGGCGATAACGGCCAGATCGACCTTACCCGCAACATCGGCAGCTTCGCCCCCGGTGGCTATTACTCCACTTCGCCACCCACCGTGGCCGGCGGCCTGGTGATACTTGGCGGTCATGTCACCGATAACGTTTCCACCGACGAGCCGTCCGGCGTCGTCCGCGCCTATGATGCGATCACCGGCCAGCTGGTGTGGAACTGGGACAGCGGCAACCCCGACGCCACCGCGCCGATCAGTGACGGCCAGTTCTACACCCGCAACTCTCCAAACGTGTGGTCGGTGATCAGCGCCGATGAGAAGCTCGGCCTGCTGTACCTGCCCATGGGCAACCAGATGCCCGACCAGTGGGGCGGCAACCGCACGCCAGAGGCGGAGAAATTCAGTGCCGGCCTGGTGGCCCTGGACATCGCCACCGGCAAGGTGCGCTGGAACTACCAGTTCACCCATCACGACTTGTGGGACATGGATGTCGGTGGCCAGCCGAGCCTGGTCGACATCAAGACCGCCGAAGGCATCAAGCCTGCGGTGATGGCATCGACCAAGCAGGGCAGCATCTACGTGCTGGACCGCAGCAACGGTCAGCCGCTGGTGCCCATCCACGAAACCCCGGTACCGCAAGGCGCCGTGGAAGGTGATCACACCGCACCGACCCAGCCGATGTCCGAGCTCAATTTCATGCCGCCCACCCTGCGTGAGCGAGACATGTGGGGCGTAACGCCGTTCGACCAGATGCTGTGCCGCATCGACTTCCGTTCGCTGCGCTATGACGGCATCTACACCCCGCCATCGCTGCAGGGCTCGCTGGTCTACCCAGGCAACTTCGGGGTGTTCGACTGGGGTGGCATTTCGGTCGACCCGGAGCGCCAGATCGCCTTCGTCAACCCCAGCTACATGGCCTTCAAGTCGCAGTTGGTGCCAGCCTCGAAAATCGCCGGGCAGCCGGCGCGCAAGAGTGAAACCGAGGGCATCCAGGCCAACAAGGGGGCGCCTTATGGCGTGATCATGGGCGCTTTCCTGTCGCCGCTGGGGCTGCCTTGCCAGGCACCGGCCTGGGGCTATGTGGCCGCAGTGGACCTGACCACCCACAAGGTGATCTGGAAGCACAAGAACGGCACCGTACGTGACAGCTCGCCCATTCCGATCCCGCTGACCATGGGCGTGCCGAGCCTGGGCGGAAGCTTCACCACCGCCAGCGGCCTGGCGTTCCTCAGCGGCACCCTCGACCAGTACCTGCGTGCTTATGCCGTGCGCGATGGCAAGGTGCTTTGGGAAGGGCGCCTGCCGGCCGGTGCCCAGACCACGCCGATGACCTACACCGGCAAGGATGGTCGCCAGTACGTGCTGGTGATGGCCGGCGGGCATGGCTCGTTGGGTACCCGGCAAGGGGACTATGTGATGGCGTTTGCCCTGCCGGAGTAAGCGGCGGCAGGTTCAAGGCCTGTGAGATCGAGCACCGCGCGGCCGGCGCTTGGTTTCACGGGCTTTGTTGACGGCCAGCACGTCCCCCACCCCTGTCGGCAGAGCTTGGGCTGAAGCACTAACCTGAAGCGCGTTGGGCCCAGAACTAAAAGCTACAACTGGTGTCTGAGCACCAACAATGACATGACGTCCATTTCCCCAAGCAAGGAGGCTTCACCATGCAACCCACCCCAGTCACGTCCGCCGGCAAGCTGCTCGGCAGTTATGGTTATGGCAAGGCGCTGATCGTCTGCATGCTTATCCTGGGCAGTGTCTTCCTGGGCCTGGCCGCTTTCGTCGGCTACCTGAGTGCTACCAGCGGCCAGAACTTCAACGGCCCGCAAAGCCTGTTCTATTCCACCATCGCCTTGCTGGCGGTGCTCGGTGGGGTGATGTTCGCCCTGGCGCTGTGGCAGAAGAAACTGCGCGCTGCCCGTTATGAGGTTTATGAGAAAGGCATCTGCCAGATCATCGGCAACCAGCGCGATTACGTGCCCTTCAGCGAGATGGGCGACTTTTACCTGTTCGCTTCTGGGCAGACTGCCATTGCCGGCCTGATCAACAACCTCGCTTATCGCCGTAACGCCAGTGAGCCGTTTCGCCGGGTCAACCCACACCTGCAAAAGCTTTATGTGTTTCTTGAGCAGGTACGCGAGCTGTACCTGAACGAACGCCTGCCAGCAGTATTCGCCACCCTGCAAAGCGGCGGGGCGGTGCAGTTCAACTACCTCGAAACGTCCCAGGTTTGGGGCAAGCGCATGAGCGGCGAGTTCTTCAATGTCACCACCAAACCGCTGACCATCACTCGTGAAGCGCTCGACGTGGATGGCCGCAAGGTCGCGTTGAGCAGCCTGCGCAATGTTGACCTCAGCCAGTGGACCGAACTTGTGGTGATCAAGGACGAAAACGGTCAGACCGTGCTGTCGACCGTATCGACCGGCATCATCAGCTTTGACCTGTTCCTCAATACGTTGCACAACCTGCTTGAAGCCGAGTCGGCCTTAGCAACGCATGAAGCGTGATGCAATGCATCAACGAACTCGTGTCAGGTGCTAAATAATTTCGGTATTTCAGTTATTAACTCGACTTTTTGACGTTAAAACATGTTTTACAGGAATTACTTGTGCTGTTGATTGTGGGTGAGCCTATAATTCCCCTACCGCTTCGCGCCTGGGGGTAGCATTTGCCATGCTGGATTTAAGCTTTAGTAAACCCGTTGAGGTCGTCAAACGACTGTGTGAGCGCCTGCGCAGCGAGCGTTTGTCTCAACAGCTGACGCAAGCAGAGGTGGCGGGGCGAGCCGGTGTCGCCATCAGTACTGTTTCGAGTCTTGAGGCTGGACGAAACGTCAGCTTCGAGAACCTTGTGCGGATTGCGATGGTGCTCGGGCGTGCCAGTGAACTGGAGGGCCTGTTTCAGCCCAAGCTGGACAGCCTGGAAGACTTGCGCCGATATGAAGAAGGCGCCAAGCGTCAACGCATAAAGATGAGGCAGGGCGATGCCTGAGCAGGTGCGCGTCTACTACGAAGGCTGGGGAGAGCGCTGGCTGTGGGGTACGCTTGCCTCCACTAGTGTGGTCGGCAGTCGCCCGCAAATCGTCTTCGAATACAGCAATGAAGCCAGGCGGCGCGGGTTTGAGCTGTCCTCGTACACCTTGCCTTTGCGGGGCGAAAACCTGCGCAAAGGATTCGCTGCTCATCAGTCTTTTCTTCCAAGCCCTGTCTATGATGCGCTGCCGGACGGCTGGGGCATGTTATTGATGGACCGTTTGTTCAAGCGCCGGGGCCTTAATGCCGCGCGCGTTGGTCCGCTGGAGCGGTTGGCGTACATCGGTGACAGCGCCATGGGAGCCATGTCGTTCGAACCGGTCGCAACTGAAGGGTTCGAGCCACCGCAACACATCCCCCTTGAGATGCTGGCGGCCGAAGTTCATGAAGTACTTAAAGGGGAGGGGGGAGAATTTCTGCAGCGTCTGCTTCTGGTGGGTGGCTCTCCCCAAGGTGCAAGGCCCAAGGCTCTGGTCTATCGCGATCCGCTGAGCGGCTCATTCACCACCGTTGCCAAGCCAGGTCTGGAAGCCTGGCTAATCAAGTTTCCCGCCAAGGAAGAGCATCCGGAAGTCTGCGCGATAGAAATGGTGTACGCCGAATGCTTGCGCTTGTGTGGCATTGCGACCCCGGACACCCAGCATTTCAGCTTGCCCAATGGGCAGGCGGCCTTTGCCAGTAGACGCTTCGACCGCCAGGGTGACCTGCGTGTGCCAATGCAAAGCCTTGCCGCATTCACCGGCGCGGATTTCAGGTCGCCTGGCGCGCTGGATTATGTCAATTTTTTGCGTGCCACCCACATGTGTACCAATGATTTGCGGGAGAAGGCGCGAGCCTTCGAGCGTGCCGTGTTCAACGTGGCATTCAACAATCGCGACGACCACCCGAAGAACTTCGCTTACCTCATGTCGCGTACCGGAGAGTGGACACTGGCACCTGCCTACGACGTCACCTTCTGTGAAGGCCCGGGTGGGTATCACCAGATGGATGTGATGGGGGAAGCTTTGGATATCGGGCGCCAGGAGATGCTTGCCTTGGCACGCGAGGCGGACATTCCGGAGGTGACGGCGAGTGAGATTATCGACCGTATTTGCGCAGTCGCCCGCCAGTTTACGGAGCGAGCGCACCAGAGCTTTGCGCGGTTGATCACTCAAGACACTTTGCAAACGGTGCAGCGCCGTATCGATGAAAACGTCGCGTTACTTAGCTGATTGGGGGAGGCGGGCATAGCTGTGCAATGTTGACGTTTGACTGGGGAACTCGCTTCGGCGAGGTTTGCAAAGGGGTGCATGTTCTGCGATCAACCCTATACTGAAGTCGTCCTCGCTCACGACCACTTAGACTGGCAAGTCCAGTCCCGGCACATGCAACTGAGTGTGCCGTACCCCTCCTGTCGGCGTGGGCGAGGTCTCTTCACTTTGGCTTTTTTGAGCATGGCTCTCCGCTCCCACAGGATCCCCGTTTGCTGAAGACTTTCGTGATACCTGCAGTAGCTGGTCTTGCCATCGATGATTGCATTGCAGGATTAGCCAGGCTTTGGCAATAAGCAATGCCCTGTGGGAGCGGGCGTGCCCGCGAAGCAAGCGACGCGGTGTCTGGCGAATCGGCTTCACCATCCACCTGTCCATGGGCGGTCTCAAGTGCCCTGAAACGCTATCTTGATGGACAGGGAGGGACAATGCCGGGAGCTGTATAAGCCTCCCGCTTTTGCTTCTGCCAGGCAATAAAAAAGGCTGCCATTCGGCAGCCTTCTCGATGCTCAGCCCGGCCTTATTTTTCACTGACTTCCGAATAATAGGCATTGATAAATATAGTTCACTTAGACTAGCGACTAGACAGCTTTCCAAAAACCCCCTTTCAGGCACACCGCCTTAGACTGATAGGCAAAGCAGTGTCTGCGGAAATGAATATCACGATGCTCAAAGCTTTACTCAAGTTGCTCGAGGAGGCTCTGCTGGTATCGCCTGGCATTGTCACGGTAGTGGATCGCGTTGGCTTCAATCTCTCGACATTGTGCATCGGTCGCCTGACGCACGATCCGTGCAGGAGAACCCATTACCACTGAACCATCAGGAATAATTTTTCCCTCCGTAACCAGTGCATTCGCACCGATGATGCAATGCTTGCCGATTTTGGCGCCATTGAGTACCACGGCCTGGATTCCGATCAAACTGAAATCCCCAACCTCGCAGCCATGAAGCATCGCTTGGTGTCCAACCGTTACGCCGGTACCGAGGCTAAGGGGGCTACCCAAGTCTGTATGAAGCACTGCTCCGTCTTGAACATTGCAATCTTTGCCAATATGGATCAGTTCATTGTCGCCACGAATCACAGCACCGAACCACACGCTACTACCCTCATCAAGCTTGACGTTACCGATTACGCTCGCACTGGGCGCAATCCAGCTCTCGGAATGGGCATTGACACGGTGGCTTTGAAGGCAATATTTCATACAAGTCTCCTAAGTGGAATTGTGTGGTCCAGATATACCCTGATTATTTGGTTGCAGCTCGCCGCAACTGCGCCGGCGAGCCTCATGTAGATGTCAAATTGTTTTACGAGTTGGCTCTCGCTGGGCAGCACAATCTTTGGTTTCCTGCCCTTGACGTAAGGCAAGAGAAGCGAGAGCCGCAACAAGTAGCAAGATGGCCATGAGAAGCAGTCCGTTGGTCGAGCGTCCAGTACTTTGCTCGATCCACCCCATTACCGATGGTCCTACGAAGCCTCCTAACAAGCCACACGAATTGACGAACGCTAATCCGCCTGCCAATGCAGCGCCTTTTAGGCGTGACGATGGGTAGATGAAGATAATCGATTGCACAAGGAAGAACATCGATGCAGCTAGGCAGAAGCCTAGAAGTGCTGCGACTGGCCCGCTAAACGCCGCGATCACCAAGCCTGCAGACATAACGACATAACCACCTACAAGTAACGCTCGACTGCGTGCAGGTGTATCTGCAAAACGTGGCAAGGACGCTGCTCCGATTGCGGCTGCAATCCATGGCAAAGCAGTGAGCAGTCCAATGGTGAGGATCGAAAGATCGCCATAGGTTCGAATGATTCCAGGGAGGAAAAAGATCACGGTGTACACGGTGATCTGGTGACAAAAGTACACGAATATCGCCAGCAATATCTGTGGCTGTAGCCACTGACGGATCGAGTGCTCACCTTTTCCACCTTCCTCTCGTTCACGTGCGAGTCTCTCCTCTAGCGCTTGGGCTTCGGCGATGCTCAGCCAGGGTGCCTTGTTCGGCCGATCAGGCAGTTTTTTCCACACGACAATTGCAAAAAGAGCCGCCGGGAGGCCCTCGAGCACGAACATCCATTGCCACCCGTGCCAGCCCCATACGCCATCAAGTTGCATCAGCAGACCACCCAGCGGGCCGCCGACGATGTTTGCCAAGCAAACACCAAGCAGAAAGTAGCCGGTCGCTTTTGCACGTTCTTCCCGACCAAACCAATAAGTTAGATAAAGCATTACCCCAGGGAAGAATCCCGCCTCGGCAATACCCAAGAGTACGCGCAGTATGTAGAACGAGGTTTCGCCTTGCACGAAGGCCATCGACGCCGATATCAAACCCCAGGTAACCATGATACGCGCTATCCAGAACCGGGCTCCAACCTTGTGCATGATCAGATTGCTTGGCACTTCAAACAGCGCGTAGGTAAGGAAAAATAGCCCCGCACCCAGCCCGTATGCGGCAGCGGAGATTCCCAGATCAATTTCCAACTGATGTTTCGCTAAAGCGATGTTTGTACGGTCGAGGAAACTCAGTACGTATCCGATCACTAATAGCGGCATTAGTTTTCGGAAAAGCAACGCGGTGATTTCTTTCTGGCTCCGGGCAGTGCTTGCAGGGGAGGTCATTTGAGGGTCCTCTTATATGGCGCCCGCAGAGCCGGGCGCCTCTGTCTTGTCATTGTTTTAAAGTGGACTTCAGAGCGCGGTTGGCAGGCGGTCACCTGCCAAATTTTCCGCTCGGATATTTGAGTGTGTGAACAGCTGCAGAGCCGCGCCAGTCAAGGCGCAGCCGGCCATTACCAAAAAGCAGGTGATGTAGCCGGAAAGGTTCGTCCAGCCGCCGCCGATTGTGATCAACCAACCCATCAATATAGGGGCGATGCCACCGCCGATGAACATGGCGGTGGTAATGATGCCGTTGGCAGTCGATGTAGCCGACGGTTGCGCGGAGTCTGAAGCCACGGCGTAATAGATCGGCCATACAGCATTGGCCACCAATCCAAACAACAGCTGTACCACGATCATGAGGGTCATGGTCTCGGTGAAATAGAAGGCACCTACGCTTGTCGCCATCCATATGCCACATATGATCAGTGTGACTTTGCGGCCGATCATGTCTGACAATGATGGCCACACCAGCTGGCCGATAATGCCGGTCACGGTAAACACCACGCTCATGCCAGCTGATTGCGCCAGGGACAGACCTGCAATGTTGTACAGGTATGCCGGCAGCACGATATTGACCCCCATGTACACCACTTGGGTAAGCATGGTGTTACCTGCCGTGAGCGCGATGTTGCGATTGCGCAGGCTAGCTTTGAGAGTTTTCCAGGCTTGCCCCTTCATGACCTGGGCGCTTGAAGAGACATCCGGCGGCGTCATGTTTTTTGCAGCCATGTCGACGTAAAGACGGGTGATACGCTCTGATGTCGAATAGCGTGACCAGAACAGCATCAACGGTACGGCAACAAAAAAAGCAGCGAAGAAAACATATCGCCAGTTTTCCTCACCAAAGGTTGTCAAAACGAAACTCGCTACAATCCCGCTGAGCAGCGCTCCGATAGGGTAGCCGGTGTGGTGAGCACCTAGGGCAAAGCCACGGCGTTCTATTGGCCACCATTCGGCGGTGTTGCTCACCCCTACCGGTTCTCCCCAACCGGCACCGAGATTTACGCCCACGCGCAGGGCGACAAATGTGGTGAGACTATGGGTGAGCGCCTTGAAACCGGAAAGAAAGGAGATCGCGGTGTAGCCAAGTACTAGGGGAACCTGGAATCGGGCTCGCTTCCAGCCGCCACCGTAGCGATCGCTCCACATCGCACCGGGAATATCCAAAACTGCGAGTGCAAGCATGATAATTGTGGCGATCGTGCCCCAGTCATCAGGCGAGAGCTCGAAATGTTTAGAGATTGTGGGCCCCAAACGCAGAATGATCTCGCGATCATAGGCGTTGAGGATCCAGATCAGCCAGCAGACCAACAACGACACCCATGAATAGCGGTGAATGTTACGCAGCGATGCTTTCTTTTCGGTAGGCATGATGATTCACCAGGCCCCGGTACGGAGCCTTGTCAGACCAGAAATATTCGAACGATTTTGGAGCGCAGTCTTAGCTTCCGAATCGTCGTTCCGGAACGCCCCGAACGCCCAAGTCATGGAGCGCGAACAATGCGCCGCGTAATTGACCATCAGCGGGGAAGCGTGGAAGAGGAGGGCGGGCCATTGAGGTCACGAATAATACATCCAGATTCGGCCCACCAAACATCACGCTAGTAACCTTCTTAACCGGCATATCGATAATGCGGTCGACATCACCACAAGGGGTGTAGCGAACCAGTTTTCCGGCGTACACCAGCGCTTGCCATAGGCATCCCTCTGCGTCCACGGTGGCGCCGTCGGCTGCCCCGCCTTGGGAAGTGTCAATATGATGAGAGATACGGCGGTTGCTCGCCGTGCCGGTAGCTATATCGTAGTCGTAGACCCATTGCTCGCCGGTCCAGGTGTCTGTGAAATACAACAAGTCTCCATTCGGACTCCAGCATGGGCCGTTGGAGCAGATGATTCCTTCGTCGATGACGTGGACTGAAAGATCGGGATCGAGCCGGTATAGCTTGCCTGTCGCCAATTCTTCTCGAGTGTCCATCGAGCCGAACAGGAAACGCCCCTGCCTGTCGACCTTCCCATCGTTGAGCCGGTTGTGGGGGAGGTGGGGCTCAGGATCAATTATCAACGAAAGATCGCCCGTCAACATATCCAGATCGTGCAGGCCATTTTGCAACGCCACCAGCGCATGATCACCCTGCTTGCGCAGCGTCATCGAGCCGATTTTCTGGCCGACGTCCCAAGCACGCAATTCTCGACCGTCTTCAGTGGAGCGAAATACGCGCCCATCAAAGCTGTCGACCCAGTAGAGCCGTTGTTGCTCGACGTCCCACAAGGGACCTTCGCCGAGCGTAGTTTTCACATCGGCGACGATCTCGATACGCATGATATTTCCCTCTTTTATTGTTTTACGGGAAGAGATGACCTTTCGTTTTCCTTACGTCATCTGATGCAATCAGAAGTCGACGTTGTTGCGCCCCTTCAGTCCAAGGATTTCGCGAGCCTCGTCCGGCGACGCAACGCGTCCTCCCAAGGCTTCGACGACTGTGCGAATACGTCGAACCTGATCGGCATTTGATACCGCCAGTTTGCCGGGACCGTCCCAAAGAGAGTCTTCCAGCCCGACACGCGCATTCCCGCCCATCGCTAAACCCATGGTTGCAAGGGGGATCTGATTGCGCCCGGCACCGAGGATCGACCAGATATAGGCATCGCCAAACAATCGGTCAGCGGTCCGGCGCATCTGCATGAGATCTTCCGGGTGACCGCCTATGCCACCTCGCAAGCCAAAGACCGATTGAATAAAGATTGGTTTTTTTAACAAACCCCGGTCGAGAAAATGCGCTGCCGTGTAGAGATGGCCGATGTCGTAGCACTCGATCTCAAAGCGGGTGCGATTTTCCCCGCACGATTCCAGGATGTAGGCGATGTCGCGGAAGGTGTTACGAAAGACCCGATCATCACTCTCTTCCAGATAAGGGCGCTCCCAATCGTGCTGGAACTCCTTGAAGCGATGGAGCATTTCGTACAACCCAAAATTCATGGAACCCATGTTGAGAGATGCAAGCTCGGGCTTGAGCTGCAGTGCCGGTTGCAGCCGCTCCTCAACACCCATGGTCGGCGCTCCACCAGTGGTGAGATTGATGACTACGTCACTTTCACGCTTGATTCGTGGCAGGAACTGCCGGAACAACTCAGGATCCTGCACCGGACGTCCGTCTTTTGGATCTCGTGCATGCAGGTGGACTATCGCTGCGCCTGCCTCTGCTGCCCCGAGTGCGGCATCCCCGATCTGCTCAGGTGTCACCGGCAGGTACGGAGACATGGAGGGCGTATGGATCGCGCCGGTAACAGCGCAGGTAATAATGATGGGATTAGGCTTGGCCATGATGGGTTTCCTTTGACTTATTTTTGTGGAAACAGCGATGTAGGGGTAAAGGGTCAGAGATATTCGACGTTGCCGTCCACGCTGATCGCCTGGCCGGTCACGTTTCGAGCGGCTGGAGAGCAGAGGAACAGCGCCATGGCCGCGACATCCTCTGCAGTGACCATGCGTTTCAGCGAAATCTTCTTTAAGTATTCCTGGCGCATTTGCGGCTCGGGGACACCCTGTTGTTCTGCACGGGCGCGAATCACGCCGTCCATACGAGGGCCTTCGACGATTCCGGGCAGGATCGCGTTCACGCGTATATCGTCTTCACCCAACTCGGCAGCCAGGGATTTCATCATCCCGACAATGGCCCATTTGGTGGCGGCATAAGGTGTCCGCCATGCATAGCCCAGGCGTCCCGCGACTGATGCGATTTGGATCAGGTGGCCATGGGAAGACTCGCGCAACAGGGGAACAGCATGGTGAGCGAAGCGGTATTGTCCCGTAAGGTTAATCTCTACTGTGCGCTGCCAGTCTTCGTCGCTAATGCGGTCAACACCTGCAGTTGGCCCTGCAATACCAGCGTTGTTGATCAGCACATCTAGGCCACCGAAGCGTCCACGCTGGACGGCAAAAACTTCTGCGACCTGGGCGGCATCAGCCACGTCTGCCCGCGTGGCCGTAGCTTCGGGGTGGCGATCCAGGAAAGACGCGATGGCTTCTTGGCTTACATCACAAACGTGAACTTGGGCCCCCGCCTCGATGTAGGCTGCGGCGATGATTTCGCCGATACCGGCTGCACCGCCTGAGATCAGTACGCGAAGATGTGGGTAAGGGGTGAGTCTTTCTATAACGCTCATGCGCGTTTACCTCCTGATTTCTTGTTGTTTTCAAGTACGGAGAGCAAGCGACCGAGTGAGTCAGCTGCTTGCATGATGTCGTCGGTAACCGCAGCGCGAGCTGCGGCGGGATCATATGCCTGAAGAGCTGCGACAATCCGTGTGTGCGCTTCCATCGAACGGCTGAGATGGGATTTGTCAGGTGCAACCAAAGCGAAGCAAGGGCCCATGTGCAGCCAGAAGTTTTCGACCGCTGCAACGGTCAGTCCGGCGCGAGCGACGGCGTAGATGCGGCGGTGGAAGGCGAAGTTCGTCCACAGATAACGAGGCACATCAGCGGTATCTGCTGCCTCCTTCATCTCTGCGTAAATACGATGAATGTCGTCGAGATCTTCGCGTTGTAGGTAAGTGATGCACTTTTCAGCAAGCAGACCCTCAAGGGCTACTCGGGCATCACGGATTTCCCGCAAACGCTCGACTGTCATGACTGGCACGCGTAGGCGGGCTGTGCCGGATACTTCGAAGGCGTTCTCGGCAGTGAGCCGGCTCAAGGCTTCACGTACTGGCATTGGACTGGAACCCAGGGCCTCTGCGAGGCCGCGAATTGTCAGCTTCTGTCCAGGTTCAAACCGACCGCTCATCAGCGCCTCACGTAGCTGGCGGTAGACCTGTTCTTGCAGGGTTTCCCGTGAAACCTGGCGCAACACCGGTAAAGCAATCGGGGCGTCGGTCATGATGATCAGTCCTATTGTGTTTTGTGAGATGAAATATGTGATCACAAAAATTCAATGTCAAGTGTTGATTTCAAACCAACTGGCGCTGGGATAAAGTGCAATGAGCTTTAGAGTCTGCGATCGGGCGCGAAGCGATGGGATAGACCGTTGGAGAAACCTGGTAAGGGCCGGGCAGGCGCAAGCCATTTGGGTGTGGATGTCCCTACCCGCTTTTTACACAGTCCAAGGGTGGCAAGACGCAGCGAGGCGCTTGGCTATCGCGCCTGGGTGCATCTCGACCCTTATTATTTGATCGGCTTAACGCATCAGCCAGCCACCTGCGACATCGATCACTTGGCCCGTAACAAATGCGCTGTCCGGGGCACTCAGGTAGCACGCAGCATCCGCGACTTCCCATGGTTGTCCCAGCCTTCGAAGCGGCGTATCTGCGATGACGGCGTCAGTTGCCGAAGCCTAAACAGTCCTAAGAAGGGGGGGCTCGATGCGACCTGGTGCTAGTGCATTCGCTGTGATCCCGTATTCGCCGAGTTCGCCAGCCAGGTGCCGTGTCAATCCGATAATGGCTGCTTTCGTCGCGCTGTAGTGCGCTGCCACAATTGGTAAGAAGGCGCTGCCGGCCACGGAGGACATGCTGATAATGCGGCCAAAGCGGCGCTCAACCATCGGTACAGACAGGAGACGTGACAGGTTGAACGCACCGTTGAGATTGACGTTCACAACCCTTTGCCATTCCGTAGAAGTCATTTGCCATATTGGGGCCGGTTTACCATCATGCTTGGGAGATATTCCAGCATTATCGATCAAGGTATCAATTGGTCCGATCGCCTCAGACAGGCGTGCACATGCCTCCTCACACTGGCCGAAATCGCCTACGTCTGCGGAATGCCAAGCAACATTGTATCCTTGAGCCTTAAGTGCTTTCCTTGCTCCTCTAAAGCTTTCGGATCGAGATCGAGCAGCGCCACACTGGCACCTTCCTCACAGTACCGCCTCGCTATAGCCGCTCCAATCCCGCCTGCAGCGCCTGAGATCAATACAGCTACCTTTGTGTCTGCCCGGGATCATGGGGCTATCTCCAAAATTATCTTGCCAATGTGTTTGCTGCTTTCCATTAACTGGTGGGCTTGGGAAGCCTGAGCCAATGGGAAAGTTGAATGAAGGATGGGTAGGCAACGCCCTTCGCCCAGTAGTGGCCAGACTTGGGCCCGCGACCCTGATTGTCTTGATGCAGGTCGGTCAGGAGGGCGATGTGGACGAGCTCCTGGCAAAAATCCGGGATGAAATCAGAGCGCTGAAGCGGGTAGGGGTTTAGCTGTTCTTCGGCTTATACGAAAAAGCCACCTTGGCCTTTGCGGTTCAGGTGGCTTTGTTCATCTCATGCGCTTATTTGGTGCGAGAATTCGGAAAATCTGAAATTTGTTCGGTTCTCGCTGAAAAATAAGGCCCGGACGATCAATCCCAGCTCAACGCCCCACCAGTCTGATACTCAATCACCCGCGTCTCAAAGAAGTTCTTCTCCTTCTTCAAGTCCATGATCTCGCTCATCCACGGGAACGGGTTGGTAGTCCCCGGGTACTCTTCCTTCAGACCAATCTGGGTCAAACGACGGTTGGCGATGAACTTGAGGTAGTCCTCCATCATCGCTGCGTTCATGCCCAGTACGCCGCGTGGCATGGTGTCGCGGGCGTATTCGATCTCCAGCTGGGTCCCTTGCAGGATCATCTGGGTCGCTTCTTCCTTCATCGCCGCATCCCACAGGTGCGGGTTCTCGATCTTGATCTGGTTGATCACGTCGATACCGAAGTTCAGGTGCATCGACTCGTCACGCAGGATGTACTGGAACTGCTCGGCAACGCCGGTCATCTTGTTGCGGCGGCCCATGGACAGGATCTGGGTGAAGCCGCAGTAGAAGAAGATGCCTTCCAGTACGCAGTAGTAGGCGATCAGGTTGCGCAGCAGCTCCTTGTCGGTTTCGACGGTGCCGGTGTTGAACTCCGGGTCGGAAATGGCGCGGGTGTACTTCAGGCCCCAGGCGGCTTTCTTCGCGACCGACGGGATCTCGTGGTACATGTTGAAGATCTCGCCTTCATCCATGCCCAGCGACTCGATGCAGTACTGGTAGGCGTGGGTGTGGATCGCCTCCTCGAAGGCCTGGCGCAGAATGTACTGGCGGCACTCGGGGTTGGTGATCAGGCGGTACACGGCCAGGGCCAGGTTGTTGGCAACCAGCGAGTCGGCGGTGGAGAAGAAGCCCAGGTTGCGCATGACGATGCGGCGCTCGTCTTCGGTCAGGCCGTCCTGGCTCTTCCACAGGGCGATGTCGGCGGTCATGTTGACCTCTTGCGGCATCCAGTGGTTGGCGCAGCCGTCCAGGTACTTCTGCCAAGCCCAGTCGTACTTGAACGGTACCAGCTGGTTCAGGTCGGCGCGGCAGTTGATCATGCGCTTTTCGTCAACGGCAACACGGGCCGAGGAGCCTTCCAGTTCGGCCAGGCCTTCGGCAACGTCGAGGGCGTCGAGGGCTGCCTTGGCACGTTTGACGGCGTCGGAGTCAGCAGCGGTGGCCGCACGGGCTTCCAGGGCGGCGGCACCGCCGGCGCTGTCGAGCTTGTCGAGGGTGGCGGCGGCAGCGGCCTGCGCAGGGTTATTGCCTTTGGCGGCTACTTCGCCGTCTTCTTTGTCGAATTCGTCCCAGCTCAGCATGGTTTGGCTCCTGCTTGAGGGTTGCCCTGGGCAACCGCTTGGATTTAAAGAATGTGATGCCTGACGCAAGGCCGTAACGGCGAATGGACAGCTCGAGAGGCTGACTCTCGTTTACATCTGAATGTGTTCTGGCTTGTACCTGGCCAGGCCTCGGGGAGGGGCCAGGACAATTGAATGGTGCTCTTTTCAGAGGGGGCGAAGTATATCGGATTTCGCCTTGGATCGGGGCGCGTCTCTTGCGGGCGAGGGTAACTTTTTCGACCGGAAATGCGTGCGTCCGTTCACCGGGTTTGTGTGGCTTGCTATGGGAAGGGAGTGTAGCGGCAAAACGCGGATGGCACTACATGTTGTGGGTTTTTATTTTTAAGCCACATTATGTGGTGTTGGCGTGATTTTTGTGGGAGCGGCCTTGTGTCGCGAACGGGCCGCAAAGCGGCCCCGCGAATCATGCGGCGAAGCTGCAATCTTGGGGGCGCTTCGCACCCCAATCGCGACACAAGGCCGCTCCCACAGTGACCGCGTTTTGTGAGAAGTCCTGTTCTTTTGCCGAGCCGCGTGAGCGCTGGGGAAAAGGCAAGGTTTCTCCGGGGTGCAGATACAAAAATGCCGCGCGGGGCACCCAAGGGCACCCCGTGCGGCATTCAGGCCTTACTGGCAGGCTTCGCAGTCTGGCTCGTCGATCGCGCAGGCCTTCGGCACTGGCGCTGGGCCTGCTGCCTGAACCGGGGCGCTGTCGCCACCGCTGGAAACGGCGTTGAGCTTGCCGGTGTTGATGGTCGACTTCTCGGTGCTGGTCGCGGCCAGGGCACGGAGGTAGTAGGTGGTTTTCAGGCCACGGTACCAGGCCATGCGGTAGGTCACGTCCAGCTTCTTGCCCGAGGCGCCGGCAATGTACAGGTTCAGCGATTGCGCCTGGTCGATCCACTTCTGACGACGCGAGGCCGCATCGACAATCCACTTGGTTTCGACTTCGAACGCGGTGGCGTACAGGTCTTTGAGCTCTTGCGGAATACGCTCGATCTGTTGCACCGAACCATCGTAGTACTTCAGGTCGTTGATCATGACCGAGTCCCACAGGCCGCGGGCTTTCAGGTCGCGCACCAGGTACGGGTTGATCACGGTGAATTCGCCCGACAGGTTGGATTTCACGTACAGGTTCTGGTAAGTCGGCTCGATCGACTGCGACACGCCGGTGATGTTGGCAATGGTTGCAGTTGGCGCGATGGCCATGATGTTCGAGTTACGGATACCTTTCTTGACGCGCTCGCGCACCGGGGCCCAGTCCAGCGACTCTTCCAGGTTGACGTCGATGTACTTGGCACCACGCGCCTCGATCAGGATCTGTTGCGAATCCAGTGGCAGGATGCCCTTGGACCACAGCGAGCCCTGGAAGGTCTCGTAGGCGCCACGCTCGTCGGCCAGGTCGCACGAAGCCTGGATGGCGAAGTAGCTGACCGCCTCCATCGACTTGTCGGCGAACTCGACGGCCGCGTCGGAGCCGTACGGGATGTGCTGCAGGTACAGCGCATCCTGGAAGCCCATGATGCCCAGGCCGACCGGGCGGTGCTTGAAGTTCGAGTTACGCGCTTGCGGCACCGAGTAGTAGTTGATGTCGATCACGTTGTCGAGCATGCGCACGGCGGTGTTCACGGTGCGTTGCAGCTTGGCGGTGTCCAGCTTGCCATCATTGATGTGGTTCGGCAGGTTGATCGAGCCCAGGTTGCAGACCGCGATCTCGTCCTTGTTGGTGTTCAGGGTGATCTCGGTGCACAGGTTCGAGCTGTGGACCACGCCCACGTGCTGCTGCGGCGAACGCAGGTTGCACGGGTCCTTGAAGGTCAGCCATGGGTGGCCGGTCTCGAACAGCATCGACAGCATCTTGCGCCACAGGTCTTTGGCCTGGATGGTCTTGAACACCTTGATCTTGTTGTACTCGGTCAGGGCTTCGTAGTACTCGTAGCGCTCTTCGAAGGCCTTGCCGGTCAGGTCGTGCAGGTCGGGCACTTCCGATGGCGAGAACAGGGTCCACTTGCCGTCATCGAAGACACGCTTCATGAACAGGTCAGGGATCCAGTTGGCGGTGTTCATGTCGTGGGTACGGCGGCGGTCATCACCGGTGTTCTTGCGCAGCTCGATGAACTCTTCGATGTCCAGGTGCCAGGTTTCCAGGTAGGCACACACGGCGCCTTTGCGCTTGCCACCCTGGTTCACGGCAACGGCCGTGTCGTTGACCACTTTCAGGAACGGCACCACGCCCTGGGACTTGCCATTGGTGCCCTTGATGTACGAGCCCAGTGCACGGACCGGGGTCCAGTCGTTGCCCAGGCCACCGGCGAATTTCGACAGCATGGCGTTGTCGTGGATCGCGTGGTAGATGCCCGACAGGTCGTCTGGCACGGTGGTCAGGTAGCAGCTGGACAGCTGCGGGCGCAGGGTACCGGCGTTGAACAGGGTCGGGGTCGAGGCCATGTAGTCGAACGACGACAACAGGTTGTAGAACTCGATCGCACGGGCTTCCTTGTCTTTCTCTTCCAGCGCCAGGCCCATGGCCACACGCATGAAGAACACCTGTGGCAGCTCGAAGCGCACGCCATCCTTGTGGATGAAGTAGCGGTCGTACAGGGTTTGCAGGCCCAGGTAGGTAAACTGCTGGTCGCGCTCGTGGTCGATGGCCTTGCCCAGACGCTCCAGGTCGTAGCCTTTCAGGGCAGGGTCCAGCAGCTCGAATTCGACGCCTTTCTCGACATAGGCCGGCAGCGCCTTGGCGTACAGGTCGGCCATTTCGTGGTGGGTGGCGCTTTCGGCGACGTTCAGGAAGCCCAGGCCTTCGGCGCGCAGGGTGTCCATCAGCAGGCGGGCAGTGACGAACGAGTAGTTCGGCTCGCGCTCTACCAGGGTACGGGCAGTCATCACCAGGGCGGTGTTGACGTCCTTGATGGCTACGCCGTCGTAGAGGTTCTTCAGGGTTTCGCGCTGGATCAGGTCGCCATCGACTTCGGCCAGGCCTTCGCAGGCTTCGCTGATGATGGTGTTCAGGCGGGCCATGTCCAGTGGTGCCAGGCTGCCGTCGGCCAGGGTAATGCGGATGCTCGGGTGTGGCTCGACCACGGCGTCGTTGTTGGCGCGGGTCGCACGCTCCTTTGCACGCTGGTCGCGGTAGATCACGTAGTCGCGGGCGACTTTCTGCTCGCCGGCGCGCATCAGGGCCAGCTCGACCTGGTCCTGGATTTCTTCGATGTGGATGGTGCCACCCGATGGCATGCGACGCTTGAACGTGGCGGTAACCTGCTCGGTCAGGCGCGCGACGGTGTCGTGAATGCGCGACGAGGCGGCGGCGGTGCCGCCTTCAACTGCGAGGAACGCCTTGGTGATGGCAACGGTGATCTTGTCGTCGGTGTACGGGACGACAGTGCCGTTACGCTTGATCACGCGCAGTTGGCCAGGGGCGGTAGCAGCCAGATCCTGCTGGGAATCGGCGGCCTGCGGCACCTTGGCCTGCGGGTTCTCGCGAGTTGTGTCGGTTTGCATGGGTGGGTGTCTCCACAGTTTCTATATTGTACAGGCGCCTTTTGAGCGCCCACCGTTCCGTCCACTTGCTCGATAACCTCACGGGGATGCGCACTGCATGCGCACCCGCCCGCGCGGGCGTACCGACTTCGGGACAGACTCAGGAATAAGGGGCAATGGCTTGCCGCTCCCTGGCCGAAGTCAAAGGTTCTGGGCTGGGCCCAAAAACTGTTGCTGATGAGTGCCAGGCTGGCCTGCAACACCCATGCCCGAACAAGGCCCTGGGTGGGCTTGCCTCGGTCGCCTCCGCAGGAGCGGTTTGGCTGCTGAAATCACTTGAAGTTCCACCCCGAAGATCGCTTGATCTAGCGGGTTGACTTTTGTGTGTGATTTTGCACGAACCCCTATATCTAGTGGTTCGCTGCGATCGGGATACAAGATAATGCGGTATTGGGGTCTTTGCAAGGCGAGCGTCTGTGGATAACGTGTGGGTACTTTGTGGGTGAAAGGTGAGTATTCGCTGTAGGCCTTGTGCCAAGTGGTTTGCAGTATTTTTCGGCCGTTCGCCGCCCCGTCGCAGTTTTTGCGGGCGCGCACCCTACCACAAAAAACGCTCGAGCCAAGGGGGCAGGTGCGTGGCTGTAGCGGGTTGCTGCCTGTCAGATCGAGCACCGCGCGGGCCACGCTCGATTTCATGGACAGCAAAGATCTACAGTCATACGCTCAAAGGCCAAGATTGCGATCCAGAGAATAAAAAGGCCAAAGCCATGGACCAGACCCAACCCCGCATTCTGATCGTCGAGGACGACCCGCGCCTGGCCGAGCTGACCGCCGAGTACCTGCAGGCCAACGGCTTCGAGGTCGCGGTCGAGGGCGATGGCGCGCGTGCCGTGCGTCGGATCGTCGACAGCCAACCTGATCTGGTCATTCTCGACCTGATGCTGCCGGGCGAGGACGGCTTGAGCATCTGCCGCCGGGCGCGCAACCAGTACCCTGGGCCGATCCTGATGCTCACCGCACGCAGCGACGAACTCGACCAGATCCACGGGTTGGACCTGGGCGCCGACGACTATGTCTGCAAACCGGTGCGCCCGCGCCTGCTGTTGGCGCGTATCCAGGCCTTGCTGCGCCGTAGCGAAGCCCTGGACAGCAAGCGCCAGGACCTGGCGTTCGGTGCCCTGCACATCGACAACCGGCTGCGCGAGGCGCGCCTCGGTGAGCAACTGATCGAACTGACCGGCGCCGAATTCGACTTGCTCTGGCTGCTGGCCAGCAATGCCGGGCGGGTGCTTAGCCGCGAACAGATCTTCACTGCGCTGCGTGGTGTTGGCTACGACGGCCAGGACCGTTCCATCGACATCCGCATTTCCAGGATCCGCCCCAAGATCGGCGATGACCCGCTGCAGCCGCGGCTGATCAAGACCCTGCGCAGCAAGGGCTACCTGTTCGTCGGCGAGGCACCATGAACAATTCGATTTTCCTGCGCATCTATGGCGGCATGCTGGCGGTGCTGGTACTGGTGGCGCTGCTGGGCGTGCTCAGCCTGCACCTGGTCAACGAGGTGCGCGCCGCCCAGCACCGTGAGAGCCTGGCGCAAGGCACCTTCAGCCTGATGGCGGACAACCTGGCGGTGCAGAACGCAACCGAACGCAAGCGCTCGCTGTTGATCTGGGAGCGCCTGCTCGGCGTGCCACTGGCGCTGCAGCCGATGAGCGCCCGCCGGCTTGATGGCACCCAGCGTGCGCGCCTGGCCCGTGGCCTGGTGGTGGTGGAAAAAACCGGCCCGCATGCGGCACAGGTGCTGCGCAAGGTTGGCCAGGAAGACCTGATGCTGGTGGCGCAGATCAACCAGATCAGCGAGCAGCTGGCACGCGCGACACTTTATCTGCTGGCCGATGAGCTGGTGCGCTACCCGGTCACCGAACAACAGCAGCGCCTGGCCCGGTTGACGCAGGAAAAAGGCTTCGGCTTCGGCGTTGCATTGCAACGGATCGAGCGCGTCAGCCTGGACGATGACCAGCGGCACAGGGTCGAGGAGGGCGACACGGTGATGGCGCTGGGCAAGGATGGCGATTCGATCCGGGTGTTCGCCGGGTTGACCGGCTCGCCCTGGGTGCTGGAGATCGGCCCGCTGTACCAGCTCAACCCGTATCCGCCGCAGTTGCTGGTCCTGATCGCGTTTCTGGGCCTGTGCCTGATCGGTCTGGTGGTCTACTTGCTGGTCCGCCAGCTGGAGCGCCGCGTGTCGGGCCTGGAAGTTGCCGCCACACGCATCGCCCAAGGCAGCCTGGACACACGCGTACCGGCTGGCGACACCGACTCGGTAGGGCGCCTGGCCGCCGCATTCAATGGCATGGCCGAGCACTTGCAGCGTTCGCTGACCATGCAGCGTGAGCTGGTGCGCGCGGTATCCCACGAGTTGCGCACGCCGGTGGCGCGCCTGCGCTTTGGCCTGGAGATGATCGAAAGTGCCAGCACCGAGCAGGCGCGCGCCAAGCACCTGGCTGGCATGGACGGCGACATCCAGGACCTCGACAGGCTGGTCGACGAAATGCTCACTTACGCGCGCCTCGAGCAAGGCGCGCCGGCCTTGCAGTTCCAGCGGATCGACATCGATGCCTTGCTCGACCGGGTGATCGACGAGTTGGCGCCGCTGCGTGCCGATGTGCGCGTCGAGCGGGGTGAGTGCCAGGGGGCCGATGCCGATGGCGCCTGGGTCGAGGCGGAGCCGCGCTACCTGCACCGGGCGCTGCAGAACCTGGTCGGCAATGCCATGCGCCACGCCGAGTCGCAGGTACGCCTGAGCTACCAGCTGGGGCAGCAACGCTGCCGCATCGATGTGGAAGACGATGGCCCAGGCATCCCGGAGGGGGTATGGGACCGCATTTTCACGCCGTTCACCCGCCTGGACGACAGCCGCACCCGCGCCTCGGGCGGGCATGGCCTGGGCCTTTCGATCGTGCGGCGGATCATCTACTGGCATGCCGGGCGAGCCACGGTAGGGCGCAGTGCGGCGTTGGGGGGCGCCTGCTTCAGCCTGAACTGGCCGCGCCAGCAGGCACCCTTGTAGGCCTCAGACGCTTACCAGGCTAAGCAGATGGCCGTGTTGCAGGCTGAACTGGCCGTGCAGCTCTGCCCCGCGTTGCCACTGTGGCGACAGGTCGGTGAGCAGGCGCAGGCGCGCCAGCCCCTCGCCAGACCAGTCGAGCACTTCGGCGTGCTCGAAGTAGAAACGCTGGCGGGTCAGGGGGTAGAGGGTCTTGAACAGGCTTTCCTTCAGCGAGAAGGTCAGGGTGACCGTCAGCCCAAGCTGAGCGCGGTCCAGGCGCTCCAACTCGGCCGGGGTGAGAATTTCGCCCATCAAGCGCTCGGCGCGTTCGTCATTGAGCAGGGCTTCCTGATCCAGGCCCACGCCCTGGCAGCTGTGGGCGGCAGCAACCACCGCGGCGGCCCAGCCTTGGCCATGGGTGATCGAGCCATGAATGCCGGCGGGCCAGATGGGCGAGCGGTCTTCATGGGTGCCAGGCACGTAGTTGCGACCGTCCAGGCGCTGCAGCGCGGCCCGTGCGCATGCACGGCCGGCCAGGTACTCGGCCTGGCGCTTGGGCACCGAGCGCAGCAGGCTGGCGCTTGGCACTACCCCCGCGCGCTGGAAGTCGTCGGCCCCTAGCTGGGCGGGGTCGAAGGCGCAACTGACCAGCACCGCACCGGGTAATGGGCGGGGCAGGGGCCAGTGGTACTGAAGTGGGGCGCAGCAGGCGGGGAGCGTGTTCATGGCGGCTATTGTGCCAGCCGCGGCGACGGTGTGGGAGATGCAATAACCGAGGCTGCCGTGCAGCCCATCGCCGGCAAGCCTGCAGGCCCGAAGATCTATGCAGTGCCTGTGAAAGCTGACTTGCCGGCGATGGACCGCAAAGCGGGCCGCACAATCGCTATTTGAATACCTTCTTGAAAAACGCCTGCATATCCGCCCAGGAGCTTTCATCCGCGGCCTTGTTATAACCAATGTCCGGCCCGCCATGTTCGCCATGGCTCAAGCGGTCTGCATCCGGGTTGGTGAAGCCGTGCTTGGCCCCTTCGATGCTGACGAACTGATAGTTCACCTTGGCCGCATCCATCTCGGCCTTGAAGTCCTTGACCTGTTGCGGTGTGACCATGCTGTCGGCCGCGCCGTGCTCGACCAGGATATCCGCGCGTACCACGCCCGGTTTGGCCGGGGTAGCGGTAGCCAGTGCGCCATGGAAGCTCACTACGCCGTCGAGTTTCTCCCCACGGCGTGCAGCATCCAGCACCACCTTGCCGCCGAAGCAGTAGCCGACCGCACCCAGCTCGTGCTTGTTGGTGTTCGGTTGCAGTTTCAGCAGCTCAAGGCCCGCATCGAAGCGCCTGGCTGCAGCGGCAGGGTCTTTCAGTGCGGCCGCCATGAACGCCTGGGCATCCTGCGGGTGCTCGGTGTGCTTGCCATCGCCATACATGTCAATGGCCAGGGCGTTATAGCCCAGCGCTGCCAGGTCACGGGCGCGGCGCTTGGCATAATCGTTCAGCCCCCACCATTCATGCACCACGACAATGCCTGGGCGCTTGCCCTCGACGGCGTCGTCGTATGCGTAGTAGCCGACCAGCCGGTTGCCGTCGGCATCCTGGTAAGGAATTTCGCGGGTTTGTACCGCCGCTTGGGCAAGGGCAGCGCTGCACATCAGGGTCAGAGCCAGCAGGACACGCATGGGTACTACTCCTAGGTCGGCAATCAAGTCGTTCAGCCGAGGTTCAGTCAGGGTTCAGTCGCGGTTCAGGGTGCCCTGCTTACTCTAGCTTCCAGACCGAAACAGCGCACCCAACTGGAGTAACCTGCCATGAAAACTTTCAATACCCTGCTTGCCGCCATGGCCGTCTGCGCCGCTGGCATCACCACCGCCCAGGCTGCCGACGACAACTTCGCCAGCCTCACCTACGGCCAGACCAGCGACAAGGTTCGCAAGTCCGGCCTGTTGCAGCGCAACACCGACAACCTCAACACCGACGGCATCGTCGGCAAGGATGACACCTGGGGTGTGCGTGTGGGCAAGATCAACGACCAAGGCCGCTACTACATGACCTATGACAACGTCTCGGGAGATCACAGCGGCCTGAAACTGCGTCAGGAAAACCTGCTGGGCAGTTATGACCTGTTCCTGCCGGTGGGCGATACCACCAAGCTGTTTGGCGGTGGCAGCCTGGGCATGACCAAGCTCACCCAGGACTCGCCAGGCGCCCGCCGCGATACCGACTACGGTTATGCCTACGGGCTGCAGGCCGGTGTGATCCAGGACATCACCGACAAGGCTTCGGTCGAGCTGGGCTACCGCTATCTGCGCACCAATGCGGCAACCGAGGTGGGCGCGCATGGCGGGCCGAAGGATGGCACCCTGCGCCTGAGCAGCAGTGCGCAGACTTACCTGGCGGCCTCCTACAAGTTCTGACGGCCTGCCGGGTTATCCTGTACCGGCCTCTTCGCGGCTAAAGCCGCTGCCACAGGGATCGCACAGTCCAGCAAACCTGTGTGCTCCCTGTGGCAGCGGCTTTAGCCGCGAAGAGGCCGGTACAGGCAATAGATGAAAAGGAGCTGCATATGAAACTGCTGGTGGTCGAGGACGAAGCCCTGCTTCGCCATCACCTCTACACCCGCCTGGGCGAAAGCGGCCACGTGGTCGAGGCGGTCGCCGATGCCGAGGAGGCGCTGTACCAGGCCGGGCAGTACCACTTCGACCTGGCCATCATCGACCTGGGCTTGCCCGGTATCAGTGGCCTGGAGCTGATCACGCGCCTGCGCAGCCAGGACAAGACCTTCCCCATCCTCATCCTCACGGCCCGTGGCAACTGGCAGGACAAGGTCGAAGGCCTGGCCGCAGGCGCCGACGACTACCTGGTCAAACCCTTCCAGTTCGAAGAGCTCGAAGCCCGCCTGAGTGCGCTGCTGCGCCGCTCCAGCGGCTTCACCCAGTCGACCATCGCTGCCGGCCCGCTGGTGCTCGACCTCAACCGCAAGCAGGCCAGCCTCGATGCGCAGCCGTTGGCGCTCACGGCTTATGAGTACCGCATCCTCGAATACCTCATGCGCCATCATCAGCAGGTGGTGGCCAAGGACCGCCTGATGGAGCAACTGTACCCAGGCGATGAGGAGCGTGACCCGAATGTGATCGAGGTGCTGGTCGGCCGCCTGCGCCGCAAGCTGGAAGGCGAGCAGGGGTTCAAACCCATCGATACCGTACGTGGCCTGGGCTACCTGTTCACCGAGCGCTGCCGATGATTCGTTCCCTGCGCGTGCGCCTGATGCTGGCCGCCGCCGTGCTGGCGCTGCTGTTCATGCTGGGGTTGCTGCCCGCGTTGCAGAAGGCGTTCAGCCTGGCCCTGCAGGAGTCGATCGAGCAGCGCCTGGCCTCGGACGTAACCACGCTGATATCGGCCGCGCGCATCGAAGGCGGCCAGTTGCAGATGCCTGAACTGCTGCCGGACGAGCGTTACAACCTGCCGTACACCGGCCTGCTCGGGTATATCTTCGACCGCGATGGCCACCTGGTCTGGCAGTCCCGCGCCACCGCCGACCGGCACATCAACTACCGGCCGCGCTATGACGGGCGCGGCAACGAATTTGCCCGCATCCACCAGGCCGATGGTGAAGAGTTCTTTGTCTACGACGTCGAGATCAAGCTGCTGGGTGGCCAGAGCGCAGCCTACAGCATTGTCGCCCTGCAGCCGGTGAGCGAGTACAAGGCGACCCTCGACGGCCTGCGCGAAAAGCTCTACCTGGGCTTCGGCGCCGCCTTGCTGGCGCTGCTGGTGTTGCTGTGGGCCGGCTTGACCTGGGGCTTGCGCTCGCTGCGCCGGCTCAGCCACGAACTGGATGAGGTGGAAGCAGGGGCGCGCGATGGCCTGAGCGGCGAGCACCCCCGCGAGCTGCTGCGCCTGACCCGCTCGCTCAACCGTTTGCTGCGCAGTGAACGCGAGCAGCGTACGCGCTACCGGGATTCGCTGGACGACCTGGCACACAGCCTGAAAACCCCGCTGGCGGTGTTGCAGGGGGTGGGCGAAAGCCTGCAGCAGCGCAGTGGCGAACGCGAACAGGCGCGGGTGCTGCAAAGCCAGATCGAACGCATGAGCCAGCAGATCGACTACCAGCTGCAGCGCGCCAGCCTGCGCAAGAGCGGCCTGGTGCGCCACAGTGTGCCGCTACGGCCTGTGCTCGACAGCCTGTGCAGCACGTTGGCCAAGGTATACCGGGACAAACGCGTGGAGGTGCAACGGGTGTTACCCGGGGCGGCCCAGGTGCCGATGGAGCAGGGCGCCTTGCTGGAGATGCTCGGCAACCTGCTGGAAAACGCCTATCGGCTGAGCCTTGGCCAGGTGCGCGTAAGCCTCGAGCAAGTGCCAGGGCGCCTGAGCTTGTGCATCGAAGACGACGGGCCGGGCGTACCGGTCGACCAGCGCGAGCGCATCCTCGAGCGCGGTGAGCGGCTGGACAGCCAGCACCCGGGGCAGGGCATCGGCCTGGCGGTGGTCAAGGATATCGTCGACAGCTATGACGCCGTGCTCAGCTTGGGGGACTCACCACTGGGTGGGGCTGCGTTCAGGATTACCTTCAACCTCGATTGATTCGGCCCGGGTGGGCGGATTCCCGCCAACATGCCTGTACAAAACCCGCCACCGGGCGGAAATCCGCCAGCTTTCCTCACCTTTATCGCCCCGTCGTTGGGCATTAATCCTTGGTACACAAGGCATTTGCACCCTTGCTGGGCACTTTGGCACCACCCTTGCTATTGATCTACGCAGAGGCCTGCCCAGGCAGCTCGAACACAACGACAAATCCCTCCAAGTGCAGGAGGGTTAGCGATTCAGGTGCCCCATCACCCTGGGAAGGGTGAGCCGGCACACTTGAGGAAAATTAGCCATGACGACACGTCAGCCGCTGTACAAATCCCTGTATGTCCAGGTGTTGGTCGCCATCACCATCGGCATCCTGCTCGGCCACTTCTACCCGGAAACGGGCGTCGCGCTCAAACCCTTCGGTGACGGTTTCGTCAAACTGATCAAGATGGTCATCGCCCCGATCATCTTCTGTACCGTGGTCAGCGGCATCGCCGGCATGCAGAGCATGAAGTCGGTCGGCAAGACTGGCGGCTACGCGCTGCTGTACTTTGAAATCGTCTCCACCATCGCCTTGATCATTGGCCTCATCGTCGTCAACGTGGTCAAGCCAGGCGCTGGCATGCACATCGACGTCAGCACCCTGAACGCCAGCAGTGTGGCTGCCTATGCCGCCGCCGGCGCGCAGCAGACCACGGTCGGCTTCCTGCTCAACGTCATCCCGAACACAGTGGTCGGTGCATTCGCCAACGGCGATATCCTGCAAGTGCTGATGTTCTCGGTCCTGTTCGGCTTCGCCCTGCACCGCCTGGGCAGCTACGGCAAGCCGCTGCTGGACATGATCGACCGCTTCGCCCATGTCATGTTCAACATCATCAACATGATCATGAAGCTGGCCCCGCTTGGCGCCTTCGGTGCCATGGCCTTCACCATCGGCCAGTACGGCGTGGGTTCGCTGGTGCAACTGGGCTACCTGATGGCCTGCTTCTACATCACCTGCCTGTTGTTCGTGCTGGTGGTGCTGGGCGGTATCTGCCGCGCCCACGGCTTCAGCGTGCTGAAACTGATCCGCTACATCCGTGAAGAGCTGCTGATCGTGCTGGGCACCTCCTCGTCGGAATCGGCCCTGCCGCGCATGCTGGCCAAGATGGAACGCCTGGGTGCCAAGAAGTCCGTGGTTGGCCTGGTGATCCCGACCGGTTACTCGTTCAACCTCGACGGCACCTCGATCTACCTGACCATGGCAGCGGTCTTCATTGCCCAGGCCACCGACACCACCATGGACATCACCCACCAGATCACCTTGCTGTTGGTGCTGCTGGTGGCTTCCAAGGGTGCTGCCGGCGTCACCGGGTCGGGCTTCATCGTGCTGGCTGCCACCCTGTCGGCGGTGGGCCACCTGCCGGTTGCCGGCCTGGCGCTGATCCTCGGTATCGACCGCTTCATGTCCGAAGCCCGCGCCCTGACCAATCTGGTCGGCAACGCCGTTGCCACCGTGGTCGTGGCCAAGTGGGTCAAGGAAATGGACAACGACAAGCTGGCCTCGGAGCTGGCGTCCGGCGGTGCACCGCTGGTTGATACCCGCCCAACCGACGACCTGGGTGTGGCTGAAGGCCCGGCTCGTTGATAGCGGCTTGAAATGCAAAAAGGCGACCTCGGGTCGCCTTTTTCATGCCTGCACGGTCCTTGTGGGAGCGGCCTTGCGTCGCGAAAGGGCTGCGTAGCAGCCCCGGCAAGCTTGCAGGATGGCTAAAGGCCCGGGGCCGCTACGCGCCCCATCGCGACGCAAGGCCGCTCCTACAATGGACAGCGAACAAGCCTGAATCGGGGTCAGGCCAGCACCACCTCCAACACCCGGATCGCCTCCGGCTGCGGGTAATGCCAGCGCACCTGCACATCCCAGAACCTCACCCCGTACACCCGTTCCGGTGCAGGTACCTGGTAGGCCGGGCGTGGGTCCTGGGCCAGGCACTGTTCGATCAGCGCCACCAGCGGCTCACCCAGCCGCAATGCATGCTCGCGGGCCTGCGCCAATGCGCTGTCGGCCCAGTGCACGGCAATGGCTGCAGGCGCGGCGCTGGCCATCTGGTTGCTGGCGCATGCAATGCTGTCGGCGTAAGGCACGTAGGGCTTGATGTCCAGCACCGGCGTGCCGTCCAACAGGTCGATCCCGGACAGCAGCAGCCGCCCCGGTTCAACCCCCTCCAGGCGCACCACCGACTGGCCGATGCCATTGGGCCGATGGGTGGCGCGGGTCGCGAACACGCCCATGCTCTTGTTGCCACCCAGGCGCGGTGGCCGCACCTTCAGGCGTGGCTTGTCTTCCAGCGCCTGGTGGAACAGGAACAGCAGCCAGACATGGCTGACCTGCTCCAGGCCTTCGACTGCCTCACCCTGGTCGAACGGCGGCAGCAGCTCCAGCACCCCGCGGGCGGCGGGAGCCAGCTGCGGTTGGCGCGGAATGGCAAACTTTTCCTTGAAGCATGAACGGACGATACCGACCGGGGCAACGGTGTGCTGCATGGTCACTCAGCCGCGCACGCGCAAAGTCAGGCCCTTGAGGAAGTTGCGCAGCAGCTGGTCGCCGCACGGCCGGTAGTTGTCGTGGCCAGCTTTGCGGAACAGTGCACTCAATTCCGGCTTGCTGACCGGGAAGTTCACGGACTTGAGGATCGCGTGCAAGTCGTCCTCCTTGAGTTCGAAAGCCACCCGCAGCTTCTTGAGGATCAGGTTGTTGGTCACCGGCAGCTCGATCGGTTGCGCCGGGCGGCTGTCATCCTTGCCGCGACGGTAGAACACCAGGCCGTCGAGGAAGTGCGCCATCACCCGCTCAGGGCAACGCACAAAGCCTTCTTCGTCTTCTTTCTTCAGGTAGGTGGCCAGCACCAGCGGGTGCACTTCGAGGCCGGAGAGGCCGATGATCTCGGCCATCTTGGCGTCGTTCACCTTGAGCATGTAGCGCAGGCTGCGCAGGACGTCGTTGTGGTTCATTGCTGCTGAATCCTGTTCAGGTGCCGCGCGTTCCAGCGCGGCCTATTACTTAGAAACGTTCGGTAGTGGCCACATAGCGCCATTGGCCCAGCGGCAACTTGCCCATCGACACGCCACCCAGGCGAATGCGCCGCATGCCCACCAGCTCCAAGCGCAGGTAAGCGCACAATTCGGCGATCTGCCCGGGCTGCGGGTTTTTCAGGGCCATGCGCAGGTGGGTCTCGTTCTGCCAGCTGGCCTTGGCCTTGGGTAGCTCACGGTCATTGCGCGTAGCACCGCGGGCCAGGCGCTCCAGTGCCTGGGGCGTGGTCTGGCCGCGCACTTCAACGATGAATTCCTGCTCCAGGCGGCGCAGGTCGGCTTCGATCTTGCGGGTCACCCGCCAGTCCTGGGTGAACACTTGCAGGCCACTGGCGCCGCGCTCCAGTCGGGCGACGCAAGCCTGCCGGGCAAAGTGCCCGTGCAGCGCACGCACGCCCTCGCGGTGGGCTTCGCTGAGGCTGCCCATGTTGATGCTGGCGCGGGCGCTTTCGCTGTCCATGTTGGCAGGCTGGTTCAGCAGCAGGGTCACCGGCTCCAGGGTCTCGGCGCGGGCGCCAGGCAACAGCTCGACGCGCTGTTGCCCGACCTTGAACTGCGGCTGCTCGACCACCACGCCATCGACCGTGACCCAGCCTCCTTCAATGTACAGCTCGGCCTCGCGGCGAGAGCAGCCAAGCTGCTCGATGAGGCGTTTGGACAGGCGGACGGGTTCGGACATGGCGCAATTCGCAGAGGCAGGGAAAGGTGACCATTGTACCTGCCCCTACGCGGTTGATGATGGGAATCTGTGTCACTTGCGCCATTTCGGCGACCTGCTGCGGCATATTCAGTCGCCGCTGCACTGGCTTGTGCCCCGCAGGCGCATATGCAGCAGGGGGTAGGGTTGGCCAAGGCCGTCGGTAGGGGAGCGGCCGACCACCTCGAAACCTTCATGCAGGTAAAAGCCCAGGGCTTGCAGGTTCTGCTCGTTGACGTCCAGGGTTTCGGCATTGAGTTCGTTGATGGCGTAGCGCAGCAAGCGCCTGCCTACGCCCTGGCCACGGTAGGCCGGGGCAACGAAGAGCATATCCACCCGGCTGCTGGCGACCCCGGCGAACCCGCAGATACGCTGGCGGTCCTTGCAGCAGACCAGCATCACGGCGTCGAGGTAGCGGTACAGCACATGCTCACGCAGCAGCCGGACATAGGCATCGGGTAGAAAATCGTGGGTCGCGCGCACCGAGTCTTCCCAGACCTGGGCCAGTTCGGGGTAGTCGCTAAGGTGCGGGGTTTGCAGGGACAATGGCTGGCGCATCGGGGTACGTTCCTCTGGGGCTGAGGAAACGATAGATGCTAAAAGCGCAACAGGCCCAAGGATTGCCGGTGCGCCTGCGCGGCCCATCATCGGCCAGGCAGCTCCCTGGTAAAGGAGCTGCTGGCCGGCGATGGTGCGCAGCGTACTGCGTGGGTGTCAGACCGGCTCGGCCCACATGTCGTATTCGTCGGCGTCTACCACCCGGCAACGAACCTTGTCGCCTGGCTTGAAGCCATGGTCGCCATCGATGAACACGCTGCCGTCGATTTCCGGGGCATCGAAGAAGCTGCGGCCTACCGAACCTTGCGCCTCGACTTCGTCGATCAGCACTTCGATTTCCTTGCCGATGCGCAGTTGCAGGCGGGCAGCGCTGATGGCCTGCTGGTGGGCCATGAAACGGTCCCAACGGTCCTGCTTGATGTCGTCCGGTACTTCAGCCAGGCCCAGGTCGTTGGCCGGGGCGCCTTCCACCGGCGAGTACTGGAAGCAGCCCACGCGGTCGAGCTGGGCTTCGGTCAGCCAGTCCAGCAGGTACTGGAAGTCTTCTTCGGTTTCGCCGGGGAAGCCGACGATGAAGGTGGAACGGATCACCAGCTCGGGGCACTGTTCGCGCCATTGCTTGATGCGTGCCAGGGTACGGTCTTCGAAAGCCGGGCGCTTCATCGACTTGAGCACTTTCGGGCTGGCATGCTGGAACGGAATGTCCAGGTACGGCAGGATCTTGCCGGCCGCCATCAACGGGATCACATCGTCGACATTCGGGTAAGGGTACACGTAGTGCAGGCGCACCCAGGCACCCAGGCTGCTCAGTGCTTGGCACAGTTCAAGCATGCGGGTCTTGACCGGGCGGCCGTTCCAGAAGTCGGTCTTGTACTTGACGTCAACGCCATAGGCGCTGGTGTCTTGGGAAATCACCAGGATCTCCTTGACCCCGGCCTTCACGAGGCGCTCGGCCTCGCTCAGCACTTCGCCCACCGGGCGGCTGACCAGCTTGCCGCGCATCGACGGGATGATGCAGAAGCTGCAGCTGTGGTTGCAGCCTTCGGAAATTTTCAGGTAGGCGTAGTGGCGCGGGGTCAACTTGACCCCTTGTGGCGGTACCAGGTCGATCAGCGGGTTGTGGTCCTGGCGGGGTGGCACCACTTCGTGCACGGCGTTGACCACCTGCTCGTACTGTTGCGGGCCTGTGACCGACAGCACGCTTGGGTGCACGTCACGGATGTTGCCTTCTTCAACGCCCATGCAGCCGGTTACGATGACCTTGCCGTTTTCCTTGATCGCTTCGCCGATGACTTCCAGCGATTCGGCCTTGGCACTGTCGATGAAGCCGCAGGTGTTGACCACCACCACGTCGGCATCCTCGTAGGTGGGCACGACTTCATAGCCTTCCATGCGCAGCTGGGTCAGGATGCGCTCGGAATCGACCAGGGCTTTGGGGCAACCCAGGCTTACGAAACCTACCTTGGGGGTGGCGGGCGTGGTGGACATGACTAACCTCGGTATTGAATGCAGGTCGCCCGGCCGGAATCGGGGGCGATCTTGACGGGCGCTTTTGGCGCCTCTGATCAAAAAGTGCGCAATTCTAGCGAGCGCAGTGACGCTTGACCAGCAGAAATACGACGAACGCTGCGCTATGCTTCGCGCCGTTGCGCCAAGCTGCAGTGAGTGCTTGGTCGCAGAGTGAATACTGAAAGGCCGTAATGGCCGTCTGCGGGAGTGGTCGATGGTTCAGGCAAGCAGTCACGCTGAGGGCGGGCACGAGGGTAAGCAGAGTGCGACGCGGTCGCTGGGCCTGCTCGTGGCAGCAGTCGGGGTGGTTTATGGCGATATCGGCACCAGCCCGCTGTATACCCTGAAGGAAGTCTTTACCGGTGGTTATGGGGTGCCGGTCAACCATGACGGCGTACTGGGGATCCTGTCGCTGATCCTCTGGTCGCTGCTGTGGGTGGTGTCGTTCAAGTACGTGATGTTCATCCTGCGCGCCGACAACCAGGGCGAGGGCGGCACCATGGCCCTGACTGCGCTGGCGCGGCGGGCTACGGCGGCCTACCCGCGGCTGCGCACACTGATGGTGATCTGTGGCCTGATCGGCGCTTCGCTGTTCTATGGTGACAGCATGATCACCCCGGCGGTGTCGGTGCTGTCGGCGGTAGAGGGCATGGGCCTGGCGTTCGACGGTATCGACCACTGGGTGGTGCCGATTTCGCTGGTGGTGCTGGTGGCCTTGTTCCTGGTGCAGAAGCACGGTACCGAGAAGATCGGCAAGCTGTTCGGCCCGATCATGGTCACCTGGTTCGTGGTGCTCGGTGCACTGGGCGTGCACGGCATTTCGCAAAGCCCGGAAGTGCTCAAGGCCTTCAACCCCGGCTGGGCGGTCAACTTCTTCTTGGTGCACCCGGGGATGGGCGTGGCCATTCTGGGGGCGGTGGTGCTGGCGCTGACCGGTGCCGAGGCATTGTATGCCGACATGGGCCATTTTGGCCGCAAGCCTATCGCCCGTGCCTGGTTCATCCTGGTGCTGCCGGCGCTGGTGCTCAACTATTTTGGCCAGGGTGCGCTCCTGCTGCAGGACCCGGATGCGGCCCGCAACCCGTTCTACCTGCTGGCACCGGGCTGGGCGCTGTTGCCGTTGGTCGGCCTGGCCACCCTGGCCACGGTGATCGCCTCGCAGGCAGTGATTTCCGGGGCCTTCTCCTTGACCCGCCAGGCCATCCAGCTGGGTTATATCCCGCGCATGCAGATCCAGCACACCTCCAGCGACGAGCAAGGGCAGATCTATATCGGTGCGGTGAACTGGACCCTGATGGTGGGTGTGGTACTGCTGGTGATCGGTTTCGAGTCCTCCGGGGCGCTGGCGGCAGCCTACGGTGTTGCGGTAACCGGGACCATGCTGATGACCACGATCCTGGTGTCGGCGGTGATGCTGCTGCTGTGGAAGTGGCCGCCGCTGCTGGCGGTGCCGATTCTGGTCGGTTTCCTGCTGGTCGACGGGCTGTTCTTTGCCGCCAACGTGCCGAAAATTGTCCAGGGTGGCGCTTTCCCGGTGCTGGCCGGGGGCGTGCTGTACCTGCTGATGAGCACCTGGAAGCGTGGCAAGCAGATCCTGGTCGAGCGCATCGACGAAGGGGCATTGCCGCTGCCGTTGTTCATCAGCAGTATCCGCATTCAGCCACCGCACCGGGTCGAAGGCACGGCGGTGTTCCTGACCGCGCGTTCCGATGCCGTGCCGCATGCGCTACTGCACAACATGCTGCACAACCAGGTGCTGCATAGCCAGGTGGTGTTGTTGACGGTGGTCAGCGAGGACCGGCCGCGGGTGCCGGAGCACGAGCGCTTCGAAGTGGAAGCCTATGGTGACGGCTTCTTCCGCGTGCTGCTGCATTTTGGCTTCATGGACGAGCCGGACGTACCGGCGGCGTTGAAACTGTGCCATCTGGATGGCCTGGACTTCACCCCAATGCGCACCACGTACTTCCTCAGCCGTGAGACGGTGATCGCCTCACGGCTCGAGGGGATGTCGCGCTGGCGTGGCAACCTGTTCGCCTTCCTGCTGAAGAATGCCAACGGCAACCTGCGCTTCTTCAACCTGCCGCTGAACCGGGTGATCGAACTGGGGACCCAGGTCGAGATCTGATTGGCAAGGGGCTGCTTTGCAGCCCATCGCTGGCAAGCCAGGCTCCCACAAGTACTGCGCTGATATTCAACATGGCACGGTCCCTGTGGGAGATTCTATGGTTCCTGGCAAGGGTAGCCGGAGCATCTTCAGCGCCTGTGAGATCGAGCGCCGC